>JAQBEG010000725.1:0-3123 GCA_032123985.1 Deltaproteobacteria bacterium | reverse complement strand
CATTCGCAAGGCAGGCATACGACGATGCCTGAGAGCCGAGATATGCGCGGGATCCTGTCTGTCGGGCGTGAGTTCCTCTCGCGCTTCAGTCCAGAGATTCGGGCCCAGCGAATGCTTCTGACCGGGGCGTTTACGGCGTTGATCGGGCAGACAATGCTGCGTTTGATCGAGCCCTGGCCGCTCGGCATCGTCATCGACCATGTGCTCGGTGGTGCGTCGGCCGAGCAGGGGAAACCGACGATATTTGACCAATATGAATCGGCGGATCTCTTGGCCGCTGCTGCATTTACGGTGCTGGCCGTCGCGCTCCTTCGGGCCTGGACGGGATACGCGGGAACAGTCGGGTTCGCGCTGGTCGGTAACCGCGTCCTGACCACGGCGCGGGCGCGGCTTTTTCGACACCTGCAATCGCTCTCGCTCGCCTTTCATAAACGATCCCGCAGCGGTGATGTTGTGATTCGTGTCATCGGTGATGTCGGGACCGTTCGTGATGTCACGGTGACGGCGATTCTGCCGCTATTTGCGAATGTGCTCGTGCTGGTGGGAATGCTGTCGGTAATGTGTTGGCTCAATTGGCAGCTGACGCTGATCGCGCTGACGACGGTGCCGCTATTCTGGCTTTCGATGGTGAGGCTGGGTCGGCGAATCCAGGTTGTTTCGCGCAAGCAGCGCCGTCAGGAAGGTCAGCTGGCGAGTACGGCCGCGGAGTCGCTCGTCGGAATCGAGACGGTTCAGTCGCTTTCTCTTGGTGAAACGTTCTCGGACGCATTTGGGCGTAGTAACGACAAGAGCATGCGGGAGGGCGTGAAGGCGAAGCGGCTCTCGGCACAACTGGAGCGTACGGTCGATGTCCTGGCGGCGGTCTCGACGGCCTTGGTGCTGTTCTTCGGCACACGGGTCGCGATGCGCGGAGGGCTGCAGCCCGGAGAGTTGGTCGTCTTCTTGTCGTATCTGAAGACCGCGATCAGGCCGGTGCGGGGGATGGCCAAATATACGGCTCGACTAGCGAAGGCGAGCGCTGCGGCGGAGCGCGTGCTGGACATTCTCGACGAGGAGCCGGATGTGGCCGATTGCCCGAATGCGATCGAGGCGCCGGATTTTCGGGGCGAGATCGTCTTCGAAGGAGTGACGCTTTCCTACGATCGGGGCGACCCGGTCCTCGAGAACGTAGATCTTCGGTTTCCGGCCGGCGCCCATGTGGCCATCGTCGGACAGTCCGGCGCCGGGAAGTCGACGCTGCTCGCATCAGTGATGCGGCTGTTGGATCCCATCGATGGGACGATATCGATCGATGGATTGGATATTCGCGAAATGCGATTGGCCTCTCTGCGCCGGCAAATTGCGGTCGTGCCGCAAGAGACGCTTCTCTTTGCGGGCTCGATCGCCGAGAACCTCGCCTTCGGTCGTCCGGACGCCACACGCGAAGAGATCGAGGAGAGCGCGCGCGCCGCGTGTGCGCATGAGTTCATCTCGGCACTTCCCGATGGCTACGACACCATCGTAAGTGAGCGGGGAGCGGACCTCTCCGTTGGGCAACGCCGTCGACTTTCGATCGCGCGCGCCGGCCTGAGCCGTGCGCCCATCGTGATACTCGACGAACCGCTGGCTAGCCTGGATGCGGAGAACGCGGCCGAAGTTGCGCGTGCGCTCGAGCAGTCCATCTTGGGTCGCACGACTCTTCACGTGACGCATGATCTCGACCAGGCAAGCCGAGCGGATCGGGTCGTCGTGGTGGATGACGGGCGGATCTCGGAATTCGGCTCACCCCGGGAGTTGATCAATACACGAGGGAGTTTCGCGCGGTGGACCGAGGACGCAGCGTTACGGGGCCAGAACGAGCCCGGAGGGTTGCGCAATGCTGTCGCAAGCTGATGCGGAACTCGCGAGGCGCGATCGCAATCTGCCGGGACTGACGCGTCTGCTCGACGCCGAAGCGATGGCAGACGAACTCGATTCGCTTGGCTTTCGCGACGTCGTGGAGGCTACTGCCGACTATGTCCGGTACAAGCCCGGTTCGAGCTGTCTCGTCGGCTACAGACTCCGCATCGGTGAGTCTGTGTGTCGCGCCCACGGCAAGATCTACGCGGATCCGGTCGGTGCGAAGGCGGGCAAATCCAGGTCGCGTGCGACTTGGCAACCTGACCTCGACGCGATCCTGCATCGCGGGGGTGGGGTCCTCATGGAGAAATCCGGAGCGTTACTTTCCTTTTATCCCTTCGATGCAGACTTGCCCGCTCTGCGTCGATTCGAGGACGCTATCGCGGGTCCTCAGCTTCGCGCGCGCGTCTTTCGTGATTTTTCCGAGTTCCCTACGGATTCACTCGAGGTGCTCGCATACAAGCCCGAGCGCCGCCTGGTTGCTCGCCTGGCAGCTCCTTCGGCTGAGGAATTCGTGGTTCGCTTCTACGCGACGCCCCAGCAGGAGAGGGCAAGCCGGTTAGCGAAATGGGTCTCGGACGGGGAGTGCCTGCGGATCGCGAAACGGCTGGGCGGATCCAAGGCTTACAACATTGCCGCGTTGGAATGGCTCCCGGGAGGCGATCTCAGGGATTTAGTCCGGTTCGATTCCAAGAAAGCTTTGGAGCCGCTCGAAATCGTGACTCGAGCGATCGCGGAGTTCCATGATTCTTCCGCCGTCGAGCGGGCAGACCTTCTGGAGTGGGATCCGCGCAAAGGGACATTGGACTTTGCGCGAACGATTGGCTGGCTTTCGCCGTCGAACGCGAACAGAGCGACTTCACTCGCCGACCGGATCGTGTCCGCACTTTCGGATCACCAGTTCGAGCGAAAGCTGATCCACGGCGACCTGTACGACAAACAAATTGTCCTGATGAATCCGGGCGTAGGCCTGCTTGATCTCGACCAGATTGCGGTGGGTGATCCAAGGCAGGACCTGGGACTTTTCTTGGCCCATTGGGAACGAGACCGAGTCCTCGGGCAGCTTGGCGACTGGCATGGTGAGATCGCCGAGGCTTTCGTGGAGTTCTACGAACAAGCGACTGGCTCCGCTCTGGTGGGCCTACCGGTCTTTGTTGCCGCGGCGCTCTTTCGATTGGCTCAACATCCGTTTCGCAATCGGCTGGAGGATTGGCCACGAGTACTCGATGCAATATTGACGCGTGT
>JAQBEG010000724.1:0-4709 GCA_032123985.1 Deltaproteobacteria bacterium | reverse complement strand
GCCGCGCGAGCGGGAAGGGGAGAAAGCGGAGATGGAGAGGCAGGAAGAGGAGCAAGGAGAGCGTTTGGTATATGAGGGAAAGGAAAAAGAAGATGGCGAGAGGGAGAGGGATGTTGCGGTTCCTGGTGGTGCGCGAGAGACGATCGACGCAGCGAGACGAGGGGGCGTCGGTGAGGTGTTGATCGACGTCAACGTCGGGCTTCCGCGCTGCGGTTGTCGGCCCGAAGACGCCGGCGAATTGGCGGAGGCGGCGCGTCGTGTCGGGCTCAGCGTTCGTGGCGTCATGGGCTATGAGGGTCACATCGTTGGCAACGCCGACCGCGCCGATCGCGAGCGCGGATGCGCCGTGAGTATGGAACGGTTGCTGGCCGCCCATGCGGATGTGGGCGGCGAGCTGATTTCAGCGGGCGGTACGGGAACCTACGATTGCAACCGCTGGGCAACCGAGATTCAGGCTGGATCTTATGCTTTGATGGATACGGCCTACGCGAAGCTCGGAATGCCCTTCGAGCAAGCATTCTTCTTGCTGTCCAGTGTAATTTCGGTCTCGGAAAAATTTGCGGTCGCTGACGCGGGACTCAAGTCACTGGGAATGGATCACGGCAATCCGGACATCCCCGGTGCGCGTGTTCTCTTCTGCTCCGACGAGCACGTGACTTTCGCGCCGGGTCGGGCAGAGGGCGACGATCTGCCATCTTCCATCGGCTGGGAGAGTCCGGCGACGATTCGCGTGGGTGATCGTGTCCGGTTGGTCCCGGCTCACGTCGATCCGACGATGGCCTATCACGAACGAATCTACGTCGTCGACGACGAGCGAGTCGTCGATCAATGGGAGATCGATCTGCGCGGCTGGTAGCGTGGCGCGGAAGATGCGATTCCGGACCTAGACGCGGTTCACGCCGACCCGGCTAATACGAAGAGGCCGATCACGCAGACGAGACCGCCCATGAACGAAGCGGATCGCGCCAGGTCGATGTTCTTGATGTAGAAGATCGGATGCAGAATTCGGAAGACTACGAAGGCAATTGCCCAGGGTGTCGCGGTCGCTGCGCTGACACCGGCTAGATGTGAGGTCAACACGGCTGCGGTGAACATGATGGCGGCTTCCCAGGCATTTTCCTGCGCTGCGTACGCGCGTGCCCCAGGCCCCTCGAGCTTTGCGGCCTGAGCGCGCGGATCCTTGTTGTCGGCCTTGCCGAAGGCCTTCCCGCGATAGCTGCCGCCGACGAAGGCGAGGACGATGGGCATGATGATGACGGCGAACAGGCACCAAAAGGGAGTGGTCATTTTTTTCCTCGATTGTGTGTAGGTCAACGTGCTGTTCAAACTCTACCACGCTCGTGGCCGATCGCGTTGGCTCCCGCCTAAGGTTCGGGCGCTCTCTCGAGGCGAGTCAGTCGTGCGGAGGCGGGGGAGAGGAGCGACCAGGGCGCCTCGACCTCGAAGCAGGCGAGGGTCGCAGGTGCAAACCCCCACACGCAGACGGGCGATGCCCTCTTCGTCCCCGGCTGCGAGTTCGTGCGTGAGTACGCTGACGCCGGGATTGTGAGCGAGAAGCAGTACCGTCTGCTCTTCGCCGACAGCGGCGAGGGAGTGCAGGAGAGAAGCCGCCGAGGCGTTATACAGATCGTCCTGGAAGTCGACTTTCGCACTGCACTCGAGTTCGGCCGAGACCGCTTGCCACGTCTGGCGGCATCGAACGGCCGACGAACAGAGGATTCGATCTGGAATCGGTCCCTTGGATCGAAGAGAAAGGCCAACGCGTCGTGCTTCGTTCAGGCCTTGTACGGAGAGTGACCGCTCGTGATCGCGGTGACCATCCGGGTCCGCCGTCGCGTGTCGCATGATGATCAGCTGTCGCGGTTCCATCCCTGATTTCTAGCGAATTTCGGCCAGGCCGCCGAGTGCGCCCTCGGCGCTTCGAGGGTCGGCTATCCTTCGCCCACGGAACATCGTGATTCCGTGTACGATGGCTGGAACGAAAACGGAGAAATCGTGAGAGAAGCGAAATTCGGGATCGGTGAAGTGGTGGTCCATCGCTTTCGTCCGTTTCGCGGTGTGATCTTCGACGTGGATCCCCTCTTTAATCACACGGAGGAATGGTGGCTGTCGATTCCCGCCGAGGTTCGCCCGCGAAAAGACCAACCCTACTACCATGTCTTTGCCGAAACCGAGGACTCGACCTATGTCGCCTACGTTTCGGAACAGAACCTTGTGCCCGACGACACGCATGCGCCCTGTCGGCATCCGCAGCTCGAATTGATCTTCGATCGATTCGAAGATGGCTGTTACGTGCCCAAAGATCGAGTCCAGAACTAACGGGATTCAAGAGTCAGCGCCCATAGGTCCCATAGGCATAGCCCGGCAGCCAGGTCGCGATTTCGGGCCAAATGAAGATCAGGGCGAGTCCCAGAAGCTGTAGGCCCACGAAGGGCAGAATCCCGACATAGAGGGTGCGAATGTCGATCTCGGGTGGCGCGACACCCTTGACGTAGAAGAGCGCGAAGCCAACCGGAGGCGTCAAGAACGACGTCCGCAGGCAGACGGCAAACAGAATCGTGAACCAGATGATGTCGAAGCCGAGCCCGACGACAACCGGTGCGACCAGCGGCAAGACGATGAACGTGATCTCGATCCAATCGAGAAAAAACCCAAGCAGAAACGTGACGAACAGAATCGAAATGATCACGCCATTGGGTCCGAAGGGCAAGCCGAGGAGCGCGCGTGCAATCAGCTCGTCTCCGCCGAGGCCGCGGAGTACGAGTGCGAACGCGGATGCGCCGACGAAGATGCCGAAGAGGTAACCCGTCGTGAGCGTCGTTTCGCGGAGCACATCGCGCAGGACGCCGGCTCCAAGGCGTCGACGCCATGCAGCCAGAAGCAGTGCGCCGAATGCGCCCACGCCAGAAGCTTCGGTCGGCGTCGCGATACCAAAGAAGATGCTTCCGAGCACCGTGAGGATCAGCGCCGCGGCGGGCACGATGTCGCGAAGGACGGAGAGGAGGAGGGCCAGATCAACGGTCTCCGCGTGTTCACGCGCAGGGGCGATGTCGGGGCGAAATGCCGGCCACAGGATGATGAATGCGATGTAGAGCGCGGCCAGAAGGAGGCCGGGAAGGACGGCGCCGAGAAAGAGATCGCCGACCGAGATCGCAAGTCGATCGGCCATCAACACGAGCATGATGCTCGGTGGAATCAGAATACCGAGCGTTCCTACCGCGCAGACAGTGCCGGCAGCAAAGGTCGGCGCATAACGGGCTTCGAGCATGGGCGGTAGTCCCAGCAGGGCGAGTAGGACGACCGAAGCCCCGATGATCCCTGTGCTCGCGGCCAGAATGACGCCGATCAGGGCAACCGTTACCGCGAGCCCGCCGCGCAGACGACCAAAGAGCCGGGAGACATCCCTCATCAGGTCCGCTGCGATCCCCGCACGATCGAGCAAGAGTCCCATACATACGAACATCGGCAGGGCGACGAGGACCCAATTGTCCATCAGATCCCAGATGCGGTCGGTGACGAGCGATGCATAGCTCCAGTCGACACCGGTGAAATGGCCGAAGTCCTGCTCGACGATGATGGCGATCGCGGTGAACAGGACAGCGACACCGCCCAGTACCCAGGCGACCGGAAAACCGCTCAGGATGCCGATCATGAACGATCCGAACATGGCGATGGCGAGCCATTCTCGAACACTCATTCGAGCCCACCCGTGGTGGGATCGTCGAATAGACGACGCCAGACTTGTACGAGTCGCGAAAGCGTCGCAACGAAGAGCAGCGCAAAAGACATGGGCAGAACCGATTTCAAGAGCCAGCGAAAGGGCAGGCCGCCCGCCGAGGCCGAACGCTCCCCGACGGCGAAGCTGTCAGCGACGAAGGGCAGGGCGCTCCATGAGACGAGCGCGAGGAAGGGAATCTGGAGAAGCAGCATTCCGTAGAGGTCGATCCAGTCTCGCGTTCGCGGGGACATCCGCTCGCGAAAGACATCGACGCGAACGTGCCGATCCCGGTTGGCGCAGGCGACGATGCCCATCAATAGACCCACGGCATAGAGATGCCACTGGAGTTCCTCGAGCTCGATTCGGCCGATGCCGAAGGCGAATCGGAGGACGACGGAAAAGACGATGACGGCCATCAGCGCGAGCCAGATCCAGGAAAACGCGTTGGCAATCCGATCGAGGCCGGCTTCGACTCTGGATACCTCTTTGCCGGAATCAGTGCTCACCCGAGCCCTCGTAACCCGACTCGCTGTCGGCGCGGAGCGGTTGGGCCGGGTAGGCGAGCTCGCGCCAGCGTGCATAGCTCGCCTGGAAGGCGCGTTGGTGGCGAAGCACGCGGGCGAAGTCCGCGTCCGCCGCCGCCTCCTCCTCGAGCACGTCGTCTACTGCTGATCTCAGCAAGGCGAGCAGCGCCGGGGACAGCGTACGCGTTTCGACGCCCGCAGCCTGGAGATCTGCGATCACCGGTCCCTGGGTCGCTTCGGCGTTGGCGAGGTTGCGATGAACCCCGTCGCCACAAGCGATTTCGATCATTTCGCGCGTAGCCTCGGGAAGCGCATCCCAGGTTGGTTTGTGCACCACGAGGTGAAAGGCGGTATGCGGTTGGTGCCAACCCGGATAGTAGTTGAAGCGCGCTACTCGATTGAAGCCGAGGCGCGCGTCGACCTCGGGTAGCGAGAATTCGGTGGCGTCGATGGCGCCCTTCTCGAGC
>JAQBEG010000723.1:0-4883 GCA_032123985.1 Deltaproteobacteria bacterium | reverse complement strand
ACACGGAGAATGCGCCCTTGCCTGCCGAGGATTCGGCAGATCGTGCTGCCGATCCGATTGGGACGATTCTTGCCGCGTTGTGCAAAGATCCCGATCGCGGGCCAAGCGGGGTTGTTTCGAGGATGCCGGGCGCCGGCCACGATATTCGAATGATCGACGCGATCGAAAAAAAAGAGAATCTCCGCGTGTGAGAAGTCTTCCAGACCTAGAAGCGCCTCCGCGTCGAATTTTTCGTCGAGCACGATTCGAGATTCCGTCTTGCCCCAGTAGTCATCTTCGGCCTGATCGCGAGCGGCCTCGACGACGCCGATGCTTTCGATATCGAGATTCATGAGTCTTCCTTGATCAGGGTTTTCGCGTCGTGACGGAGCCGCAGCACGATCCAGACGGGATAAAGTAGACGAGCGCCGCGACAATCAGAGGGTTCAGCAGTGTCCTGGGATCCGTTCGCTCGGCGGCGAATAGCGACATCATGCGTCGCCCTCGACTCGGCCGTCGACGATCCGGATGATCCGATCGGCTCGATTCATGACTCGGGGATCGTGCGTCGAGAAGAGGAAGGTGACGCCGCGCGTTCGATTCAGCTGTTGCATGAGGTCGAGGAGGTGTTCCGCGGTTTCGGAATCCACGTTCGCCGTGGGTTCATCCGCCAAGACGATGGCCGGATTCGAGGCGATCGCACGCGCGATTGCAACGCGCTGCTGCTGGCCTCCGGAGAGCGCATTCGGGAGTCGATCCTCCATTCCCTCGAGACCGACATCCGCCATCAAGGCGGTCACGCGTTCGCGCCTCTCTTCGGGATCCACGCCCTGAAGCCGCAGGACCGTCTCGGCATTCTCGAAGGCGGTGAGAACCGGGATGAGGTTGTAGGCTTGAAAGACGAATCCGATCCGATCTCGACGGATTCGACTGAGATCGCGTCGGCTGAGCAAAGCGAGGTCCTTCCCTTCGAGACGCACGTGCCCGTCGGTCGGCAGGTCCAGAGCTCCGATCATGTTCAAGGCGGTTGTCTTCCCGGAGCCGGACGGACCCGACAACGCACTGAACTCTCCTTTTTCGATGCGCATCGAGAGTCCACGAAGCGCGAAAACTTCGACCGCGCCCTGGTGATAGACCTTGGTGACATTCTCGAGCTCGACGATCGGATCGCTCTTTTCCACGTCCCTCTCCGTTCCCAATTCTCGATCTTCCTCGTGCGTCATACCAGGCGAATCGTTTCTGCCGGGGCGACGCGGCCGGCCTGCCACGCGGGATAAATGGCGGCGAGCAACGTGCCAGCCAGAGCCGCGAGCGCGATGATCAGTGCATTCTCCGGATAGATTCCCACGCGCAGAACGGAAGTGAGCGCGACACCGGCGACTTCCGTACCCGTAATGCCGAGCTGCTCGCTGATGTCGATGCCGCGGGTCGAAAGAAAATAGTAGGGAGCCGCCGTCACGATGGCCGCGCCGACGAGCCCGACCAATCCGAGCCAGAGACTCTCGAGCATAACCAGCGCGAAGAGCGTCGCGGGCGAGAACCCGATCGCGAGCATGATTCCGAACTCGCGAATTCGCTCCATCACGCTCACGAAAAGCGTGTTGAAGATCCCCGCGGCGACGAGCACCATGATGATCATCTCCATTAGCTGCGCACCCGCCACCTTCATGGCGATGAACCCGGCCAGCTCGGGTTGGATGCGATGCCAGGGCAAGACCGCGAGATTCTTCGGGAGTCCGCTCGAGAGCCGATCGGCCACGCGATCAGCCTCACGATGATCCTTCAGGAAGAGCGCAATCTGCGTCCCCTCCCCATCCGCCATGCCGAGAGTCTCGCGAAGCGTATCGATCGGCAGGATAGCGAGGCCTGCGTCGACGGTCGGGGCACCGGTCGTCACGATCCCCGAAACGCGCGCGACGCCAAAGATGATCTCGCCCTTGGGATCCGTCAGTGTGTAGATCACCTTGCTCTTCAGACGAGCATTGAGGTTCTTCGCAAGTTGTCGCCCGATGATGATCTGGTTCCCGCGACTCGAAGTGAGCATCTCCCCTTCATCGATCGCATCGATCAAGGAAAAGGTCTCGACGTCCTCCTCGCTGGGATCGATCCCGATCACGCCGGCGCCATAGGTCTTGCCCGCGGTACTCAGCATGATCTGCCCGCTGATCCGCGTTACGGCGCGCAGAACATCAGGATCTCGAAGCACCTGCTCGCGAAGCTCGGCACTATCCTGGACCGAGTGGCGCAACATCGGCGAATCGAGATATTCGACATTCTGGATGCTGACATGGCCTCCGCCCAGCCGCGCCGCGAGATCGATCATCTCGCGCCAGTTCTGATCGCCCAACCCCGTAAAGAGGATGGCCAACATCACACCGAAAGCGACCGAGGACAGCGTGAGCAGGGTGCGTCGACGATTGCGCCAGATATTCAGCCAGGCCATCGAAGGAAGGTTTGCTCGACTCATCTGACTAACTATGCCGCATCGCTTCGACGGGCTGAATGAGCGCCGCCTTTGCCGCCGGATAGCTGACCGCCATGAATACGATGACGACCAACATCAGGACGGGGGTCGTGAAAACGCGGGGGTGGACCGCGGCACGCCAGATCGGATCCATCGCGACCCCCATGATCGAAGTTCCGGCCAGCATCCCCATATCGATTCCGACATGAGCCAGGTAGAAAATCCCCGGGATGCCCAGCGCGAGACCAATGACGATCGCGAATGCCGTCTGCACGCCACTTTCGATCAGAATCAATCCGAGCAGCGAGAGAGGCCCGAACCCGAGCGCCTTCAGCACTCCTAGTTCTCGAATACGCTCGAAGACCGCCATCAACATCGCATTCAGGACCAAGATCGCAATCGCGAGATAGACGATGACACCCATCATCACCATCGCCCCGCGCCCAGCATCCAGCATCGAAGCGATCGTCGGCATTAGCTGGCGCCAGGTCTTCACTTCGAGCCCGGGCGCCAGACCCTCGACACGCTGAAGCAGGCCCTCGAGATCCATATCGTCCGGACGCCTGACAATGATTTGATGCGCGCCCTCTGGCATCATGATCAGATCGCGAAAGCTGGCCTGAGTCATGAAGATGCCCGAACGGTCTATCGCATCGCTGATTCCCAGCAGAACACCGACCACTTCGAAGAGTTCGTAGGACATGCTGCCGTCCGCACCCTGCGTGATCGCCAGCAACTCGCCGCCGAGGTCGACGCCGAGGGTTCGCGCCAGACGACGACCGATGACCACGCCCTTCGGCCGACTCGGATCGAGCCATTGCCCGCGATCCAATTGATTGGCGACGTCGCTGATGCGCCCATCCCGCGTCACGTTCACGCCGCGAAAGGACGCGCCCGAAGACGCTTCGTCAGCGGCCACCAGACCGAAGGTCAGCAGGCGGGCAGACGCACTGAGACCGGCATCATCTAGCCGATCGAGCAGTGCTTCTGGATCCTCGATCTTCGTATAAATGGACGGGTCCGTTCGATAGTCCGGGGCGAAGATCTGGATATCGCCAACCTCGAGATTGAGCACATTGCGCTCCATCCCCTCCAGATAACCCTCGATCAGACCGGAGTAGAGAATCATCACGAGCAGAGCGAGGGACATCGCCGCCACCGTCACGAAGCTTCGGCGCGCGTTTCGAAATACGTTTCGCCATGCCATCGCGAAAAGGTCCAAAGATTCCCGCCTTTTTTCTCCGAATGAGGCCTGCTCAGATCTGCGCGCGCCCTTCCCAATAGGGATCACGCAGCTTGCGTTTATAGAGCTTCCCGTTTGGGTCTCTCGGAAGAGTCTGGGCGTAGTCGATGCTCCGCGGCGTCTTCATCTTCGCCAGGCGACCTTCGCACCAGCCGAGAATTTCGGCCGTGAGGGCGTCCCCTCCGGTCACCCCGTCGATGCACTCGATGACCGCCTTGATTTCCTCACCCCAATCCTCGTTGGGAATCCCGAAGACGGCAACGTCTGCGACCTTCGGATGCTGAATCAGCTCGGCTTCGATTTCGGCAGGGTAGATATTGGCACCGCCGGAAATGATCATGTCGAGTTTACGGTCGCGCAAGAAGAGGTAGCCCTCGTCGTTCAACTCTCCGACGTCGCCGACCGTGAAGTAGTTGCCGATGCGATTATCCTTCGTCTTGCCCTTGGCATCTTTGTATTCGAAGTCTGCGCTGCCAAGCAGCATGTACACCGTTCCGACCTGGTTTGCGCCGAGTTCATTTCCCTCTTCGTCATAGATTTTGACGTCCGAGTTCATCCAGGCCTTGCCGACCGTCCCCGGATACTTCCGCCATTCCTGCGGCGTGACGAGAGTGCCACCGCCTTCGGTCGCGGCGTAGTACTCGTAGATCGAGTCGCCCCACCAATCGAGCATCTTCCATTTGGTTTCGATCGGACACGGCGCAGCCGCGTGGATCATCGCGCGCAGCGAGGACATGTCGTATTTGGCACGCACGCTCTCGTCGAGCTTCAGCAAACGATGGAACTGCGTCGGAACCATATGGCTATGCGTCACCTTGTATTTCTCGATCAACATCAGCATCTCTTCCGGAACCCACTTGTCCTGCAAGACGACGGCGTGACCGATATGGAAGGCGTTCGAGCTGAATACGAGAACGGCCGTGTGGTAGAGCGGCGAGCCGCAGATATGGACATTGTCGTCTTCTGGGGCGATGCCAAACATGCCGAGAAAGCCACTCATCAACGTCGCCATGATGTCCGGAGAGATGTCGGCGAGCGGGCGTCGCACGCCCTTCGGCTTGCCCGTGGTCCCCGAGGTGTAGTTCATGACCTGGCCCGCAGAGCGATTTTCGGGGAGCGTCGCGGGCTGGCCCTCCTTCAGCGCGTCGAGGGCGGAAAATCCATCGACCCCGCCGACGGAGAAGGACTTGTCACTCG
>JAQBEG010000722.1:0-2748 GCA_032123985.1 Deltaproteobacteria bacterium | reverse complement strand
ATGCGACCCGGACTCGTGTTCGACAGCAACGGTCGTATTCTGGCGGACGCCGTGCGCGAACTCGGCGGGGATCCGATCTTTTGCGGGGCGTTCAGAGACGATCTGTCCGCGCTGCGCGAGGCGCTCGCAAGTGCGCTCGAGGACTCCGACGTCGTGCTGTTGTCGGGTGGGACTTCGAAGGGAGAGGGAGACCTCAACGCCAACGTGGTCGGTGAGTTGGAGCCTGGCATTCTCGTGCACGGTGTCGCCCTCAAGCCAGGCAAGCCGATCTGTCTCGCCGCCGATGGAGAGAAGCCCGTCGTGATCCTGCCGGGCTTTCCGACCTCCGCAATCTTCACTTTTCACGAGTTCGTGGCCCCCCTTCTGCGCGATCTCGCCGGTCTTCCGAGTGAGGCGCGCGAGACGCGAACCGCACGTCTCGCGATCAAGATGCAGAGCGAGCGCGGTCGCCTCGAGTATCTGCTCGTCGGACTCGTCGAAGTCGATGGCGAGCGCGCGGAAGACGGTCGACGTCTATCCGCCTATCCGATGGGAAAGGGCAGCGGCAGCGTAACGAGCTTTAGTCGTGCCGACGGCTTTGTTCGCATCGATCGCAACATGGAACTCGTCGAAGCAAATACGCCGGTCGAGGTAACCTTGATCGGACACGAAGTCCCGGTGGCGGACCTCGTCGTGATCGGCAGCCATTGCGCGGGTCTCGATCTCATTGCCAGTGAGCTGTCACGCCGTGGAATGCGGGTCAAGCTGCTTGCCGTCGGAAGCCACGGAGGTCTGTCTGCGGCCAAACGAGGCGAGTGCGACCTAGCACCCATCCACCTTCTCGACCCGGAGACCGATCGGTATAACGAGCCCTTTCTCACGTCTGATTTGCGACTCATCAGGGGTTATGGCCGAATGCAGGGTGTAGCGACGCGTCTTTCAGAGACACGTGGAATCGACGCTCTGCTCGAAGATTCGTCGCTTCGAATGGTGAATCGCAATCGGGGTGCCGGGACGCGTATCTTGATCGATCGACTCCTCGTGGATCGCCGACCCGCGGGCTATCACTACGAACCGCGATCTCACTATGCGGTTGCGGCCGCAATCGCCCAGGGTCGTGCGGACTGGGGTGTTACGATCGAATCGATCGCGCACGAAGCAGGTCTCCGATTCGAGCCACTGCAGGCTGAGAGATACGATTTCGTGGTTCCCGAGTCGCGCTGGGATCGACCTGCAGTCCGTCTGTTTCGCGATCTTCTGATGGATTCGGACTCGGGTCTTCGCAAGCAGCTTGCCGCATGCGGTTTCCTCAACGAATGAATAGGGATGTCATCTCCGTGCAGCGGTTTGGAGGCGAGCTCGGAGGCTCCCCGAAGATTCGGCCCTGAGGCCCCATGTTGCCCACCCAGAGGACGCGCGGTAGATTTTGTCGACCTACATGGACTCGAAAAGCCCACCTACTCCCCCTAATCCAATCGCGCTCCATCCATTGCCGAAGGCGTGCCTCGGGCAGCTTCCCGGGCCAGCCATCGTGGGTCCGATGCTCATCCAATCCTCCGATCTAGAGGTGTGCTGATGTCGACCCTTGGCGCAGTTCTGATCATCCTCGCGTGCCTGGCGGCGTCCGCATTTTTTTCGGGGAGCGAGACGGCGCTCTTCCGCTTGCGGTCCCATGACCTCGAAGGCGAGGACAAAGAGGCGGTCGGGCCTGCCGATGCCGCTGTTCGCGATTTGACGTCGTCATCGTCGCGGCTGCTCGTCACGATTCTGCTCGGAAATAATGTCGTGAATATTCTGGGCGCCGCTGTCGCGTCAGGACTGGCGATCAATTACTTCGGCGTCGAGATTGGAATTCCCGTTGCGACCGTCGTGATGACGACGCTGGTTCTGATCCTTTGTGAAATTCTCCCCAAGGCGGTGGCGGCGCGACATCCTCGCGCTGTTTCGCGGGCTGTCGGCCTCCCGCTCTATCTTTTTCACCAGATGTTGCGTCCGGTTCACGGCCTATTCGATAGAGTAATCGAGCCTCTGGTCCGTCGGGTGACCGGAGGCATCGACAAGGACGGACCGCTCGGATCCGAGCAGGTCCTTCGTTTGGCGCGCGAGGCTCTGCGCGACGTCGAAGATGCTGGATCGCCGCTTGCGATCATCGGCGCGACCTCGAACGCCGCGGAGATGGATGTCTCCGAGATCATGGTTCCTCGAACCGAGATCGAGGCCTATGCAATGGATACGCCCGTGTCAGAAGTGCTCGATCGCATGCTCGAGGGACGTTACACCCGTGTGCCGATTTACGAGGACACGATAGATCACGTGTTAGGCGTAATTCACCTGAAAGATTTGATCAAACTTGCGAGAGAGGATGGCAAGGAACTCTTCGGGATACTGAAGCCGGTTCTTCGCGTCCCCGAGCGAAAGCCGATTCTCCGTTTGCTTACCGAGATGCAGCGCGCGTTCTGTCATGTTGCTCTCGTGAAAGACGAGTTTGGCGTTACTCAGGGACTCGTGACGCAGGAGGATATCCTCGAAGAGATCGTTGGTGAGATTCGAGACGAGTTCGACTCCGAGGAACTGCTGACAATCCGTAAACTTCGCGACGGGAGCTACGAAGTGCTCGGCCGCATCAAGGTCCTCGATTTCAATCGCGAGACCGGATGGCAGGTGCCCGCCGAGAAGGGTGACACGATCGGAGGGTTGATCTTCAATACTCTCGAGCGCGCGCCGCGGAACGGCGAGCGAGTCCAACTGCCCGGTTATCGCCTCGAATGT
>JAQBEG010000721.1:0-4890 GCA_032123985.1 Deltaproteobacteria bacterium | reverse complement strand
ATCGCGCCGGCCGAGATTCCGCGGGACTCGAGTGCGGAGAGAAGGGCGAGGGTTGTGATCCCGGTTCCGCATCCGGCGTCGAGGATGCGCATGCCGGGGGTGAGCGCGGGCGACTTCAGGAAGGCGGCTCGCAGGCCTTTCGGGTAGCCGAGCGATCGAACAAAGCGCTGGTAGGCGTCGGCGTACTGGCTATAGAGCTCGGGGATGTCGGTCGGTTCGCCCATGAGCGGCCTCACGCGATTGGCAAGCAGTTGTGAACGATACCATTGGTGGTGCTTCGTCGGTGCTTCTCGAGTCTCGTCGTCGCAAAGATCTGGATGGTCGAGCACTTCGACGTGGCTATTTCAGCTCCTGCAACGGTACTCTTGCCATCCAACTTGATCGGGGAGATCGATGAGCAGTCGCGCCGAAAAGCAATCTCGAGTCCAAGGCACGGTGGCGCCTGGATTCGAATCCGTGAAACGAGTCTATGAGCACGAAATGCAGACGATGGCGGAGAAGAACACCCAACTCTGCGTCTACTACAAGGGCGAAAGAGTGGTCGATCTCTGGGCGTCGGCCACGAACGACGCTCGGTTCTCACCAGACTCCATCGTCAACATCTTCAGCAGTGGGAAGAGCCTTGAATCCATCGCCATCGCATCACTCGTGGGAAGAGGGCTGCTCGACTACAAAGCGAAGATCGTCGACTACTGGCCGGAATTCGCTGCAAATGGCAAAGGCGAGCTCACTGTCGCTGAGCTGATGCGCCACGAAGGGGGGATGGCCGCATTCAACACCTCTCTCGACGCCGAAGACCTGCTCGCTGAAAACATCAAACAGAATCGAGTGGGAAGGGTCATCGAGGGCCACCCCCTGCGATTCCGCAAGGGAAAGGGCAGCAGAAGGGAATACCATGCCATTACCCGAGGCTGGATCGTGAACGAGATATTTCGGCGAGTGGATCCCCGAGGCCGAACGCTCGGTGAGTTTCTTCGTGAAGAAATCAGCAGTCCGCTCGAGGCCGATGCGATCATCGGGGTCAAGGAAGCCGAGTTGGATCGGATCTCGAAAGTTTCGCCACTTGGATTCGCCTTTCAGTTCCTCCAGAGTCTGAAACCAAAGATCCTCGGAAGAAAGATCAAACACAACTTCTTCCAGATTCTAGGAAGGCTACTCCGGATCATTCCATCGATCCGGCACGCCACCATCCTAGGTGCCCCACCTCCGTACAAAGGAATGAAGGGGATCGGATTCTTCAATCAACAGGTCGTTGCAATGGGCGAAACGCCTTCTGCGGCAGCGAACTGCTCGGCGCGTGGACTGGCGAAGATCGCAGCCATGATGTCGGCGCGCGGGAAGTGGCAGGAAAGAGCGTACCTGAGTGAAGAAGCCTGGAAGGCCATGCATGAGGATCTGGTCGAGGCAGACTTGGGGTTCATACCGACCAAATTCACGCAGGGCGGCGTCAACCTGTTCACCGAAGCCAACGCGAAGAGCACCGGGCTCGAACGGGCATTCAATGTCGGTCGAGAAGGCTTCTACGGCTGGATGGGCTTCGGTGGATCGATTTTCCAATGGCATCCACAGCATGAGATCGGATTCGGCTTCGTGCCCACTCTGCTGCATGTGGTGGACATCCTGAACGAGCGAGGAAAGACCTATCAGGCGGAGGTTCTCCGCTGCGTAGAAAAGCTGAAGGAGTGATGGCGGCCGGCCCGAACGCCCGCCGCCCATCTTGGGGCGGCCCTGGTTTTCGATTGGGGTAGCATTTCGAGCTGTGACGTGGTCCCTCAAGACCGATCAACAATCAGAGTCGAGGCTAGAGGCGCATGACTCGAGGCAAGATCATCTTCGTTCTGATTGCGGTCATCGGTTTCATCGGATGGCAGCAGCTCGCCGAATACGCGCGTCTTACTGCCGTCCTGCACATCCCGCCCGCCGCCCGCAATCAGGACACCTTCGTGACTCTCTGGGTAGTGGAAGACCAGCAGGGTCCGTGGATTCGCGCTGAGAATGCCCGTCGACTCTGGCTCGAGCTGCTCCGCGACAGCCCGCTCGTCGAGCTGTCGCGCGACGGTCGGACGGACAGCTACCGCGCGCGCGTCAGCGACGATCCAGATACGCGAGCCTACGTGGACGCGTTATTCCGAGCGAAGTATGGCCGCGCGGACCAGATTCGCGGATTCGTCGTGCGGCGAGATTCAGTGCCGATCAGACTCGAGCGTCTCTAAAGTTCGGCTGCTCGGAACACTCTCAAAAAATTCCCGCCCCAGATCTTCTCGATGTCCTGCTGGCTGTAACCGCGTGCCAGCAACGCCTGGGTGACATTGAGCGCATCGCTCGCGTCTTCGAATCCGACGAATCCACTGCCGTGATTGAAGTCCGTCCCGATCCCCACATGATCGATGCCGATTCGTTGCACGACATAATCGATGTGGTCGATCATGTCCTCGATGCCGATCGAACCCAATAGTCCGCTGACTCTTTCCAGGAACGCCATCTGGACCGCGGAGTCTTCGATCTCCCAGTACAGCTCGAACGGATAGTAGTAGTCCTCTCTGATGCCGGCCGTCTTCCGAGCGGCACGAATCTGCTGGATCAAGACCTCGTCGGTGGAGTCGAAGAGATACGCTCTGAACGGGGCAACGTGGATCACGCCCCCGTTCTCGCCAATCTTGTTGATCTCTTCGTCGGACAGGTTCCGGCTCACGTCCGTGAGTTGTCGCACGTTTGAATGACTCGCGATGACGGGCGCTGTCGAGAGCGCGAGGACTTGCATCGTCGCGGCCTTCGAGAGCTGGGAAACGTCGACCAGTCCGCCCAACTGATTGATCCGCTTGATCGCTCGGACTCCCAAGTCGGACAAGCCGCCGTGTTCTTCTTCTGGTTCGTGTGCGCCCAGGTCGGCGATGAAGAGGGGGCGAGAGGAATCAGCGAAATCGTTGTGCCCCATGTGCGTCAGCGCGAAGACCCTCACGCCGGCCGCATAGAACTCGTCCAGGGCGGAAACGTCGCGACCGAGGATCCGTGCATTCTGAAAGCCGAGAATCAGCGCTCTCTTGCCCTCCGCATGCGCTGTGACGAGGTCATCCGCGGAACGAGCCAGAACCAGATCGTCGCTTGGATCCTGGGTCATCGCGAGGACTGCGGCGAGTTCCTCGTCCGCTCTCGCACGAGCCTGTGCATAACCCTGTTCGTTCCGTGGTCCCGGACTCACCGCGATCGCCATTACGACCGCGTCGACTCCGCCTGCCCGCATCTTCTCGGGTGAGACCTGGGACAGACCATCTTTGCCTACATATCGCGATTCGTGGCCTGGGATTTCGATGTCGGCGTGCGCATCGAGCACCAACGCATGCTCATGAATGGTGATGGCGCTCTTGGGTGTTTTGCTTTCCGTCGTCGTTGAGCCCGAAATTGGGGAGCTCTTCATGTCTTGAGAACAGGCCGCCGAAAAGCACAGGCTTGCCGCCAGAAGCCCGAATAGGGATACGCGTTTCATGAAGCTGCACCTCGTCTGGATTGCGGTTTTACTTCCCATGCTTTTCGAAATACCAATCGAGCGCTTCACGCTGGAAACTTCCGGATGGCATGTGGCGCCCGCCCTCGTCGACCGAAAAGGTGACATCATGGCCGGCGCGCTCGAGGTTGTCGCGCATGGGGAGCGCGATCTCTTCGAAGGAGAAGAGTTGATCGTGGGTTCCGTACTCGAGGTAGAGGCGAGTCTTTTCGCCCTCCGGTGTGTAGCCATTGCGATCGAGGAGGACGAAGCCCGCTGCCCAGACCATCGCGGCTGCAAAATATCCCGGATTCGAGAGCGCCATCGAGAGCGCGTAACTCGCGCCATCCGAGTAGCCGATCAGACAGCGCTGGGCGGGGTCGATCGGATAGCGCCGGTAGATCAGGTCCCAGGCGTATTCCAGAAACTCGACGTCCACCGGTGGCCCGTCGGCGATGAGGTCCCAGGTCGGGGCGACCGAACGCGGGATGAAAAAGAACGCCTGGCGTTCGTTCGGCTGTTTTCGGCAAGCCCTGAGAAGCAGTTCGTCCTGTCGACCGGCGCCGTGGAAGACCGTGAAAAGAGGGTAGAGGAGGCTCGGATCGTAGGGCTCGGGGGTCAGCAGCACGCCACGGGCCTCTCCCTGTTCGACGCGGACCTCGCCGACGAGCGGCGGCTCTTGCAGCGGCTCGACCGGCTTGTGTTCAGATTGAAGATGCAGACGTCGCATGAGCCAATCTCTCTTTCGCTCGTCGCGCAATCCTACTGCACTGCTCGCGCAGCGCATGATCTCGCTCGTAGTGCGGGCCGCTACTTCACGCGGCACGTTGTCGAACGGCATGAATACGCGTAGCCTCTTCCTCATGCCAAAACGCAGCGACGAGTTCTCCCACGGCCTGCGCTACCTCGCCGCACAGATTCCCGGTCTGGCGGTCGTCGCCGGTCTTCTCTTCCTGGCCGCGCGCTTCGAGTGGCTCGGCCCGTGGTCAGCCGCCCTGTTCTTCAGCCTGTTCGCGGGCTTCGACGTCCTCGTGTACCTACGCAGTCGTCATCTCTTCGGGGCGGTGCCGCATAATGGCGTCGAGGCGATGCACGGACGCGCCGCTATCGCCCTCACGTCACTCGATCCGGACGGCTTCGCCCAACTGGGTTCGGAACGCTGGCGCGCGCGGCTGGCCCTCGGCGGGCGCGTCGAGGCAGGTCGTCCCGTTCTCGTCGACGAGGTTCGGGGACTCGTGCTGATCGTGCGTCCGGGCCCGGAGTCGAGCTGAGGCTGCGACCGCCTCGCCACTTCCGCAGCGGGCGTGCCGATCGGCTGCCTTGCCGCGCAAATTTCCTAGCTTCCATGGAAGCATTCCTCCGGCGTGCGATCGCCGAGGCTTTTTGCGAGACCCATCAGGAGGGCGGTA
>JAQBEG010000720.1:0-4257 GCA_032123985.1 Deltaproteobacteria bacterium | reverse complement strand
CGATCTTGGTTCGCTCGATGCGCCTCCGCCGTTGCTGCCATAAAGGGTGGTCGGCGGCGCCCTCGACGAAGACGATGCCCGTGGACGTGTAGAGATTCGTGGCGGCGAGAACGAGTGCGTCAACCGCGCCACTCTCGATGTTGCGCGAGATCTTGTTGAAGGGGATCCAATCATCGATGGTGCCCCGCAGCGGCGAGGTGTCGAGCAGCGCCTTGGGCGACACTTTGCCCGTCAGGCCGCCGAGCGAGAGGTCGCGCGCCCAACTCACGCCGATACCACCGAGCGAGCGGAGGTCGGTGCGGAATACTTGCTTGGCTTCGACTTTGCTCCAGGCGTTCACCAGGCGCGCGACGCCGTCGGTGGGTTGCGCCGCCATGGCGGCCATGCCCGCGGCGTTGATGGCGCCGGCGCTCGAGCCGACGAGGATGCGGAACGGGAGGCGGGTGTTGTCGGATATTAGGCCGAGGTCGGCGAGACCTGCGAGAACGCCGGCCTGGTAGGCGCCGCGGGCTCCTCCGCCGGACATGACCAGGGCGGTGGTAGTGGCGGGGGCTCGAGCGGGTTTCGGCACCGTTGGTTCTCCTGTGGGCTAGCGCTTGACTCTTGCGATACCAAGAGAGGATCGGTAGGAAGAGGGCGGGGCGCCACTGGCGCCACGGACCCAGGAATGTGTCTCTTGGCTCAGGCGGTCCCAGAGTCCGAATCGTGCTGACGGGTTACACTGCAACGAGTCCTCTATATATAGCCTCAAGCTTTCACATCGCTTGCGGCTCACTTCGCGGGAGCATGCGAATGTCCCTCGGCAGGAGAATCGGAAGAAGCGGGAACGCGATCTGGAGAATTGCCGGGGCGCTTCTCCTATTCCTGACTCAGGCCTGCAACGGCTCGAACGGCAATGAGGACGGCATGGCTCCTACTCCGGTAGAACAGGATTTCGCTTACGAGCGCGAGAGGATGGTCGAACTCCAGCTCGAGTCGCGAGGAATTCGCGACCAGAGAGTCCTTGCCGCGATGCGCAAGGTTCGGCGCCATCGATTCGCACCGGATCTCGATCCCGCGAGAGTCTACGAAGATCGCCCCCAGCCTATCGGTGCGGCTCAAACGATCAGCCAACCCTATATCGTGGCGCTGATGAGCGAACTCGCGCAGCTCCGACCGCCCTGCAAGGTCCTCGAAGTCGGGACGGGCTCGGGCTATCAGGCAGCTGTCCTCGCCGAGATGGGATGCACCGTCTACACGATCGAGATCATCGAATGGCTGGCCGATCGGGCGCAACAGATTCTCGAAGCGGAGGGCTATAGCGATCGCGTGCATGGCCGCGCGGGCGACGGGTATCGTGGCTGGCCTACGGAGGCGCCCTTCGACGCCGTCGTCGTGACGGCGGCGGCCCCACGGATTCCGCGGCCGCTTCTGGATCAGCTGCGCCTCGGAGGCCGGCTGGTGATTCCGGTGGGCGACCTCCAGCAGGCCCTCGAGGTTCATCGCCGCACCGAAGAGGGGTTCGAGCGCGAATGGATCAGCAATGTGCGATTCGTGCCGATGGTCGGGGAGATTCAACAGTAGGGCCTCGGCGAAGGCTCTGTGCAGGTCACCGCTCGTTAGATCCTGCGACGGGGCTAGCGTGCCTCATGAGCGGCCTACGTGTCAGAAGCGTGCTGAGCGGCGGTAGCGAGTCGGGACGGAGAGCCACGCATGAGATTCGAAGACCGCAATCACACGATCCTGGCTTTGCTTCTGATCGCCACGGTTGTCGGGAGCGGCTGCGGCCTCGACAACAACGACTTTTTCGAATCGGATCCGGTACGCAGCACCAAGGTCGCAACAACAGACATGGACGCCAGGATCAATGTCCTGGCCACGGAGTCTGGAACGACTCGAGTCAGCGTCTTTCTCGAGGAGAGTGGATTCTTCGGCGCCATCATTGTGCTCGCGAGTAGCGAAAGACTCGAAGCCTCGCTTGGCGGATCGACTCAAACGTTGGCACGCGAAAAGAAATCGACCGAAGCCGAATACTTCACCATTTTCGATACGACCACCTCGGTGGCCCCCGTTCAAGTTCGCCTTTTTCGTGCAGACGGCACCATCGTTGATCCCCCTGTCGTATCCCTGCGACCTGATTTTACCGTCAGCTCACCTGCGCCCGGTCAGGCGACGAACTTCATGGACGATCTACTTCTCGAATGGACTCCTGCAGAACCGGGGGCGCGTATGCAGGTTCGCCTTACATTGGCCTGCACGAATATCGACGGCGTAGCCACCATCCGAAACGTATTCGCCAGATCATCGGACGACGATGGTTCTGCTCTTTACGACCTGAGCCTATTGCCCGAGGCGACAGATCCAATGATCGACCAGACGATCGACTGCATGCTGGATGTTGAGTTCGCGCGCGTCAACTTCAGCTCGATTGCTCCGCCCTTCGCATCGGGCGATTTCAGCACGACGAAGAGTCGCACAATAGAGGGTATCATCGTGAGTTTCTAGGCGGATCGTACATTTCCCGACCGGCCCCGGGCAGCCGGCCCGTGCGCCGGCTGAATTTCGATTGACTCGGCGCACCGAACCGTCGTAGGATTGAGAACAAAGCCGCACTGCGCGTTTGTCCACGCTCCACCCAGGAGACCCATCATGAGATTTGTCGAGTCCTCTTTTTCCGTTCTGTTCGGCCACTCGCGCCATGGTCGGAGCATCCGGCTCGCCGTTGCCTTGAGTACCGTGGCTCTGGTGGGCGCCCGTTGCCCCTTCGACGACGCGCCGATGTCGGCCGGCGTCTGTGCGGTCGACATCACGCCGATCAGCGCGAGCCTTGTCGACGAGTACGAAGCCGCCTTCGGCGTTCCCGGCGTCGCCAACCACACCGATCCGATCTACATGGCCGGCTTCGGAAACGACCGCCAGGCGACGGGCTACAACGATCAGCTCTGGGCACGCGGTGTCGTCGTCGATGGAGCGGACGGACGCGTCGCCATCGTCTCGGTGGATCTGGTCGGATATTTCAATGCCGAGGTCGAGACGATCCGTTCGCTGGTCGATCCCGCCGCGGGCATCGATTACGTCGTCGTCTCGAGTACCCATCAACACGAAGGTCCCGACACGATTGGGATCTGGGGCCCGGATCAGACAACCTCCGGAATCGACTACGGCTACCTCGACTTCGTGAATCAGTCGGTGGCGGATTGCATCAATGGGGCCGCTGCGAACATGCAGCCGGCGCGGATCAAGTTCGCGACCACCGATGGCGAAGGCCTCTCGCTCGGGATCGATCCCGAGGACGACGGCTTCGGCGTGGCTGACAGTCGGGTACTCGTTGACGACGACCTGATCGCGCCCGCGACCGATGGACGCATTATCGATCCGCGTCTTTCGATCATGCAGATCACAGAATCTCAACATCCCTTCCAGCCCTTCGCGACTCTCGTGAACTTCGCGAGTCATCCCGAGTCGCTCGGCAGCAATAACACTCTCATCACCTCGGACTTCCCGCATTATGCCCGCCAGCAAATCGAGGACAACGGCGGCGGTACGGCCATCTGGGTCAGCGGCGCCGTTGGCGTCCTACAGGGTCCGTTGCGGATCGACGTCGAGGATCCGGACACGAGCATGCCTGCGCCCCGTCGAACCTTTCGCTGGGCCGAGGTCCATGGAGAGCAACTCGGCGATCGCGTGAGCCAGGCCATTCCGGCGCGCGCCGGACGGCGCCTCGGTCACGTCGACATCGCGAATCCGGAACGCGTCTTCGTCCCGCTCGCGAACCCGTACTTCCGTTTCTTCATCGGCATCGGCGTCCTGCCGTCAGGATTGTTCACCGCCGGCGAACCCGACGACTCGGTGGGATTCCCGTATCCGGCGCCCTTCGACGTGATTCCGCAAGCCCTCGGAGAGGACCTCGGAACCGAGGTGGGCGCATTCAAGATCAACGAGGCGAGTTTTGCCGTCGTTCCGAGCGAACTCGACCCGCAGATCGGCGAGATCTACCGCGCCAGCATGCAGGGCGCCCAACACACCTTCATCATTGGTCTCGGCAACGACGAAATCGGATACCAGCTGCCGGAAGAGAAGTGGGACGACTCGTGTCATGCATGCGCCCCCTACATCCTGGCAGGCGTTCCGCAATTCTGTCCCCTCTACCCGAACATCGACTGCGACACGATCTTCCAGAACAACGTTGGACCGGAAGTCGATCCGTCGATCTCGGGCGCGCTGACGCCATTGCTCGACGCCCTGCATGCGCCTCCGGCACCTCCGACACCTCCGACA
>JAQBEG010000719.1:0-8203 GCA_032123985.1 Deltaproteobacteria bacterium | reverse complement strand
TCTCCCATCACCTGGTAGGCGATGTTGATATCGCCGCTTTTTGCGTAGCGTGTTCGGGGTCGTTCCACAGCCGCCGTCGTCGTTGAGTACATCCGAGAGGGTTTAGCATCCGCAGCGCGTAGAAGCGCCGCCGACGGGCTCCCGTTGGGCATTGACAGAACGTCCCTACCCGGACCGCGCGCCAGACGCAGCCAACGCCCTAGCTTCCCTCACGTAGGCCGGGACGTCGTCGAAGCTCCGCGGCAGCAGGTCGCTGGTGTCGGCCTGCTCGTCCGCCACGAGAAACTAGATGCCGAAATCCCGCCCACCTCCTGCACGAGTGGCAGGTCTTGGGGGAGCACGCGGACACGCTCGTCGAGCGCGGCGAACATCGCTTTCTGTTGCTCGAATTCTTCCTGGGTCAACACACCTCGCTCGCGAAGCGCATCGAGTTTTTCGAGTTCATCAGCGATTAGAAGCTGGCTTCCAGCGGGGGCAGCGTCGGTAGGATTCGATTTGGGAGGAAACTCTGCGTTGCTCAGAATGCTCTCCGCAAGCCGTTCAACCCATACGTTGTAGTTTCCGAGGCGTTTACAGCTCTGCGGTTCGGCGAGTCCGAGTCGTGACGCGACCTCGCCGTCTCACTCGCGCTCTGTCGAAAACCGGTTCATTGCGCCAACGCTGGCTCTCGAAGAAGTCGAGCGACTTCTCGAGCAGAAGCAGTTGTGAGTCACTCCCGGACCGGACGATCTCCGCCGTGCCGAGCACCTTTCGAGGATTAAGCTTCATTGGAGACACATTGGAAATACGTCGGTTAAATCGTAGCCCGGCTCGCGCGACCTATTCCTGCTGCTCATCCCAGGTGTCTTCCTTGGAGCCGCACTGTCACTACACGCGCGGCGTCGGGAAATCTAGTCCCCGGCATGCCGGCGCGATGCACCACTTCATCCGCGCCGTCGAAGATTCAGTTGAGCTTGCGCGGATCGGTTCCGCACAGCGTTGGTGCGCCTATCGCGCGGGGTCAGGGGGCGTCGGGGCCGAGCCCTGGGCGTCGAGGATGAGCAACGCCAGGTGCACGCGCAGGCGCACTTCGGGATCCTCGAGATCGATGTCGAAGTGGCGGCGGATCTGCTTCACGCGATACGAGAGTGTGTGGGGGTGGATCGAAAGGGCCGCGGCGGCGAGCTTGAGGCGATAGCCGTTCGCCGAGAGCTGGCGCAGGGTCTCGAGGTAGGTCCGGCTGGCGCCGGTCAATGCCAAGGGGCCGAGCACTCCGCGCATGAACTCCTCGGCATCCGCCGAGCCGATGCCGACGAGGTCGAGGATCGCGAGGTCGGCGTAGCGGTGGGCCCGCTTCGCCGGGCCCAGCAGCGCTCCGATCTCGAGGGCTCGGAGGGCTTCCCGAGCCGAGCGGCGCAGCCCGACGATGTCACGTCCCGGCCCCCCCACGCCCACGCGCCCGTCGTCGCCGAGGAGGCGTTCGGCGTTGGCCGCCAGGACTTCGGGGTCTGGCTCCTGCGGTAGCAGAGCCACGAAGCCCTCGGGAGCGCGCCCGACCCAGATTTGTGTCTCCGGCATGTGAACTGCCAGCTCGCGCCGAAAGTCGACCGGGCCGACATTGGCGCTCTTGCTTCCGGTCGAGGTGCGCGGGCCGAAGACCGCGATGGCGCGAGGCTCGTCGAGCGGAATCCCGAGGGTCCTGGCCCTGGCCTCGAGCGCGTGCCCCATTGCGTCGTCGGAGGACAGCAGCTGGAAGAAGTCGTCGAGATCCTGCTCGCGGAAGCGCGACAGGCGCTCCCGCTCCTCGACGTAGGCCTGCGTGAGCGCGGTCATGAGCTGCGTTTGGTTGGAGATGACCGCGGCCACGCGGTCCAATCATTTGGACCTCCCCGGCCATCATCGAGGCAGATGATGGCAGGATGTCCGGCTGGATCTGTAATTTCACACATCATCCCCTGGAAGCTGAGTCCGACGATGGGTGCAAGTGATGTCACGGAGACGCTCGATCAGGCACTGGCTGTCACGGGAGTCGATCAGGTCAAAGTGAAGCATCGCCCTCGGCTGCTCAATCGGGCCTGGGAAAAGCTTGAAATCGTCCCGGAACGGGCGATTATGCCTCGATCGGAACTTGGTTGTCATATCAGTACGTACAGGTGGTGCTGAAAACGCCGCTTGAATTAACTATCCGCCACGATGTTCATTCCGAATACATCTCACACCAGACTAAGCCCTGAGCAAGTTTTGAATGAACGTCACGACAAAGCTCCGAATCTGCGCATCTTCGGTCGGGCCGAGATCCAATGAGTTTTATCTCCGTCTCGTTCCTCGTACTCTACGTCGTCGCAATCGGGCTGCGACTTTCGATCGGACGAACGAGCCGAACGCCGCTCTATCTGGCGGCTCTCTACGGGCTGAGTCTCGCCTTCTACGGTTGGCACGTCCCGTCCTACTTAGTCCTCATTCTCCTGAGCACGCTCACCGATTACGGCGCTGCACTCGCCATCGACGCCGCCGAAATCAACTCGCCGAGCCGTCGCCGTTGGCTCGTCGCATCACTCGCGATCAACCTCGGCTTGCTCGGATACTTCAAGTACACGGGGCTGCTAGTCGAAACGACTAACTTGATCGCCACTTGGGCAGGCCTGAATGCAAGCCTGCCCGTGGTCGAAATCGTCCTTCCAATCGGCATCTCGTTCTACACGTTCCAATCGATGAGCTATACGATCGATGTCTATCGTGGGCATATGTCCGCTGAGCGCAGCTTCTGGCGCTTCGGACTCTATGTCTCATTTTTCCCTCAACTCGTTGCCGGCCCCATCGTGCGGGCTCGAGACTTTCTTTACCAACTCCCTCGCCGCCGAACTCCGCACGCACGGGTCTTCATGGCCGGGGGTTATCTCGTTCTCCGTGGCCTGTTTCTCAAGATGGTCGTCGCCGACAATCTGGGTCTACTGGTCGATCAATTCTGGTCGGACGCGGCGACTCCGGGTGCATCGCCACTGCTCGCGGCCTCAATGCTCGTCTTCTTTTCTTGTCAGCTCTTTTGCGACTTCGCCGGCTACTCCGATATCGCCTGCGGATTGGCATATCCACTCGGCTTCCGATTACCCGTGAATTTCGATGCGCCCTTCATCGCGACGAGCTTCCGCGAATTCTGGAGACGGTGGCATATTACCCTGAGTGAGTGGATGCGAGACTACGTCTACGTCCCACTCGGGGGCGCCCGACGCGGCTCCGGTCGAGCGCTATCGAACTTAATCATCGTGATGGCGGTAAGCGGCCTGTGGCACGGTGCCCATTTCACATTTCTGTTATGGGGTGTTCTTCACGGCCTCGCAGCCGCAGCCGAGCGCCTTCTAGGCTGGGGCTACCCGCCCAAAGCGACAGGATGGGCCGGACGGATCCGCACCCTATTCTGGTTCATCGTTGTCCAGGCCATTTGGATTATCAGCATGGCGCTCTTCCGCGCGGAAAGTTTGCCCGAGGCGGGAACGATTCTGCATAACATCCTGGCCAGTTCCGGGGCTACCCCAACGGCACCGATCAGCTGGGAGCGCATCGTCACAGGCTGGTGGTTTACACTTCCGGTGTGGCTACTACACGCCCGAGTCCTTGCAACCGAACGCATTCAAGTTCCTGCAGCGGGCCGGGTCGAGCGTGCGATCTACGCCGGATTTATGGGCTACGCGCTGCTTTCCCTCTACGCGGGCACGCGCAGCTTCATCTATTTCCAGTTCTGAGGGCGCGGCATGCCAAAGCGAATCACATTTCGAACCGTCATCGATTGGACACTCGTCCCAATCCTGATTGGCCTCTCGGCCTACGCCACTTCCCAGCTTCTCCCACGCCTCCCCCTCAAGGACGGACAGCCACCGCAGCTTCAGCGATACCCGAAATTCATCCGACCGGGACCAGATTCCTTCTTCGCAGTTCCAGAACACACTGAATTGAGTCACTCCGTGCTTTTCCACGGACTCGGGCGCTCGATCGAAAACGCGCGTCAGGCCGACGTACTCTTCCTCGGGAACTCGCGGATGCCACTGGGATTGCGCGAAGAATTTCTCGTGCCGAAGGCTGAAGAACGTGGCTTGCACCTTTTCTCACTCGCGACCGGCTACGCCGAGAGATTGACCTTTCCCCTCGCAGTGATCAGAAAGCATGATCTGCGACCCCGTGTCCTCGTGGTGAGCGGAGGCCCCCAAATATTTCGGAGCGGCATTTCGGTGGTCGCCCAAGAAGCGTTTCGGATGTCACGCTGGGACGCACTGAAACAATCGTTCGAAGAATCCGCCGCCTGGAGATTCCGAACCCGACTCCACTCCGTCATCCCGAAGATTGACTTCTTCGGGCGTCGGCTCCACTCGGACTGGATCATATACCGATCTGAGCGGACTGGTTGGTGGCAGCCAGTCGCCTCGCCCAAAGGGCAACAAAAGGCGACGCTCGCTCAAACGTCCCCTAAAACATGGAACGGCATGCTGCCCCGTGTCCGGAAATTCAATCAGGAGATGCGAGATCGCGGAACGCTCCTGGTCCTCACGACGGTGCCCTATGCCGAAGGGCACGTGTCGCACCTTGCGTTCCTATCGAAGGAGTTGGGGATCCCCGCGATCATTCCAAGTTTCGATGGAGCGATGATGGTCGACGATTCGCACCTTGACCGAGAGAGTGCTGCTCGGGTCTCGGCTGAGTTCTGGGATTCGTTCATTCACAACCCGGACGTAAAGCGGGCATTGGGGCTCCCATAAACACAGCGATCGCAGTGGACAAGCGAGATCAGCGGCTCTCGACCGAGCGGGCACTTGGCCGCAGCCCGGCGCTGTTGCTTTAAATACCGCGCGTCAATCTGCGACCGCAATCGTGCGTGCTCCTTGAAGCGCATACGAATGATGAGCCGCCGCGAGTCCGTATACAATCGGTCAGATCGGGCCCCCGCTACCACTTTCTCGAAGAGAAAAGCAACCGGCCGGTCGTCTCAGGACGGCCGGCCGTATGTGCTTCGAGGGTCAGATCGGTGACGCCTTCGATGTGGTAGTTGAGGCTTCCTGAGCTCTGATGATTAGTGATCGGGTCGGCTCGTTCGCCTCTTCATGGTGGTCCTCGCAATCGAAGAGAAGACCGTCGAGGCTGAGCGATTCCAGCAGTGCGAGCTGCGAAGGTGTCCAGCCGTTTACGGTCGAACTCTCCTCGACGTCGACCCCGACCGTCACCGATTCGGCGGCGATCCCGCCATTGGGATCGTGCTTCGAGGACTCGTGACACCCGCAAGTGCCTAGGAGCCCCATCGCGAAAGCAAACGCCCAGAGGGCCCGTCGATCGAGGCAAGGCATGGACGCGGCGCAAGCTCCCGATGACATCCACATCGGGCCGAGGTTTACCGCTCTTTAGAGAAGCGTCCCCGACAACGCGGGCGTCCCGCTTGGATCCGCTCCCATCGGGAAGATCTTGATCTGAGATCCGCTGCCTACTGGAAAGTCGAGAAGCATCTCGTCCTCGCCCGCATCCGGCGTCGGATCGAAACGTACGGAACCGGAGATCGTGCCGAGCCCGTCGTCCATGCTGGCATCGATCGTGGCGACCAAGAGGTCGTCCGCGTAGAGATCGTACTCCCCCGCGACGACACCCTCAATCTCGACATCGAAGACGGTCTCACAGCTCGCTTCGGATTCGAGACCCGCAACACCCGAGCCGACAACGCCCGGAAGCGGCGTGTCCGTCACGGACGGGGTACAGACATTCAACCCGTCGATCTGCGCGATCAACGGTCCCGAGAACATCGGAGTGCCGTCGGTCAGCTGGATCAGGATCTGCTTGCGGCGCGGATCGAAGTCGAGGGCTTGCTTCTTGCGGTGAGGTTTGACCTTGCCGGATCCATTTCCGTTCGACAGGTGGGTCCGGAAATCGACTTTCGCGCTGCCGCTCGGATTCGGGGTGAACGTCGCGACTTCCATCCCACCGATGAGAATCTCGTAGTCTCCCTTCGGCACGCCTCGCGCCGAGATCAACAGCCGCGCCTTGCCATTCGGTCCCATGCGGTACCGCGCGCCGACGACACCCGTCGGGGAGCTCTCATCACTCGGCTCGAGCTGGGTCCCTTCCTTGATCTTCGTCTTCGGCTCATCGTCCGGCTGCTCTCCATAGAGCCAGCCCCCGAGAATCTTCATGGACTCATCGGCGGCCTCCGCGATCACCAGGTATCGGCCACGCGGATCGATCGGCTCCTGACCATCGCCGTCCCCGGTGAGATCTCGGGTCAGCTTGGCCGTGCCATTCGAGGCGGTCGTGAAACGCGCGATCAGCACCGATTGCGTAGCGTCTTCTGCATTCTTACCGAGCAGCACGTAGTCCGTGTCCGCGTCGAGACCACGCGCCTTCAGCTTCAGCAACGCCGTCGCGCCCCGCATGTGCGTCGCGACGTCCGCCCGCTGCTCACCGTGGCCCACTCCGTTGCCATTGCCGTTCTGATTCCCACTCGACGCGGCGAGGCGGATCTTCATCTTGGACTCTTCCTTGGCTCCTGCGGCCAGGGGTATCGACATCAAGATCAGAGCCAGCAGGATCTTCTTGGCAGGCAAGCGGAAGATCGGTCGCAGCATCGAGAAGTCTCCTCGGCTCTGGGGATTCGAGAGGTGTCGAACTCACGTGAGTGCCAGTTCGTACCCAAACCGTGATGTTTTCATCGGCAGAATCCGATCGCCGCGAGGTACCTCGCATCACATATTCCGCCGCCCGATTGCCACAAGAGTCTCGGAGGCCCCATCAGCAGTCCGACCGGGCACGAGCAGGTGCACCCCCTCTCGGGTCGGGTCGAGCAGCTCGGGATGCTGCTCCGCAGAGATCCTCGGCTGGGATCAGGCCGCGACCGATCGCGAAATCGAACACTACGAAGCACGCGTCAGCGCCGGACGCGAGAGCCAGACACAGCCCGACGACCGTACCGCGGACGCGGCGCGCATGGGCGCGGCAGACGTGCGGCGGCTCGGGCAGTATTTCGATGAGACGTCGTCCGCGTCCAAAGAAGATCCACAGGCTCAGGTCGTCTCCCTCGACGATCGGCGCCAGGCGGATCCATCCGACTAACAATGCTCGGTTCATTGCGAACGTCTGCCGGGCGTCGATGAGTCGACCGGCCGCGTTCGGCCCTTACGCTCGACCTCCGCCCTCCCCATCGAATTCTTCGAGGAAGCGTTCCTTCGAACCTATCGGACGCTAGCCGCCGAGCATCTCACGCAATCGTTGATCGGCCGTATCTTCGTCGTCTTCGGCGTCTTTCTGCTGCTGCGCCCAGGCCCGTCGACTGCTTTCGGACATCGCAACGACCGCGAGCGGATCGAACCGATGCCAAGCCGGAATCGATGAGACCGCCATCGCAACAAGCGAAGCGCTCCGCGACAAGATGGCCACGATGGTCGCAGAGATCGCGACACTTGCGGCCTCGAAACTGGAAACGCGGAGTTCGTCCTTTTCCATCTGCTCGAGAACCTGACGGCTGACTTCATTCTCGAGATAGCCGACGGCCGGAACATCGAGTTCGAGTCGGCGAACGGCAAACACCGGACCGTTTTTTTGCGTCGATTCGGGTGAATGCATGTCACGGCCTGACATGTCGATGACGAGCGCCTCATCCACCTTCTCCATATCGCCGTCGCCACCCCCGTCGTTATGCTCGCCATCCGCGAAGTAGACCTCGGCAAGCGTCGGTGTGATCGCGTCGCCCACAACGTGGGGCAAGCTCGCCGGTGCCTCTTCGGGTCCCGGGGCCGTGGCGTTTGAGTTGCCCTCATCGGGACCGCCCGTCAATTCCTCTCCCTTGCCGCCATCGGGTTCGGGCTCGACGTCCGGTTCCGGATCCGGGTCGGGATTCGTAAACTCGTCGATGGGTAAGTTCACGCCCGGCGTTACCGAGAGCGACACCGTTGCAGGAGCCGCGGACCAGTCATCGCCGTCGTATGTGCGGTACTCGAAACTCGTACCGCCACTCCAGTTCGAATCGGGGTGGAAAGAGAGTGCGCCCGAGGCAATCTGCGCTGCGCTGATATCGGTCGGGCCGGTGAGTGCCGTCGTACCGAGGAAGAGCGTGCCGTTCGCAGGAATCGCCTCGATTCGAAACGTTTCGACCGCGTCGCCCGCATCGATGTCCGATCCGGTCAACGTGACGACCGCCGTGCCGTCTTCCGACATCACGATGCTGAGTGGGTCGGCGGTGGGCACGTCGTTCTCGGGA
>JAQBEG010000718.1:0-3684 GCA_032123985.1 Deltaproteobacteria bacterium | reverse complement strand
TCCCCTGTTGGCGTCGATCGCCGGGACCGTGGTCAGCGTACTCATCCTCGTCCAATCGAACAGCGCTACTGGATTCATGGCGGCCAATGCCGCGTGGACCTTCCTATTTGCCTTCTCCATGCCGTATTTCATCGGAACGCTCGCCGCCCTCGATTCCGGCGGCCGTTGGGCAGCGATGGGAACCGGCGTTGCGGGAATCGGTGCCGCGTTTGGACCGGCAGCCGTCGGGGGCAGCGTCGAAGCGAACGGTTACGGCGCGCTGGGAATCCTGATGCTCGTGACCGGAATGATGGCCGCGGCGCTTCTCGGCCCGATTTTATTGAAGCTCGATCGCGAGGCCGCTAACGATTCGTCGCGCCAAACACCGCCGCATGGGCATCGATGATTTTCGACGCGTTTTCTTCAACGGCACGGCCGCTGACGTCGATTATTCGCCAGCCTTGTTGCCGACAAAGCTTTCGGGCCCGGTCGAGTTCCAGCATGACCTGATCCGGATCGGTGTAGTCGGTGCTAGACGGCGCGCGCATGGATCGAAGCCGCGCAGTGCGTACCGAGAGCAACGTCGCGGAATCGACGGTCAACCCGAAGACGCGATTCGGATTCAATTCGAGCAGCTCCTTTTGCGGCTCGAGCCCGGGAATCAGGGGGACGTTCCCGGTCTTGTATCCGCGCTGCGCGAGATACATCGAAAGCGGTGTTTTCGATGTTCTCGAAACTCCAGTGAGAACGATATCGGCTTCATGAAGCGTACGAAGGTTGGCTCCGTCGTCATGGCGCACGGCGAATTCGACTGCTTCGACGCGATCGAAGTAGTCGTCCGAAAAACCGTGCAGCAATCCGGGCTGATGGCGCGGCTCGACGTGAAGCCGCTGCGCCACACGCATAATGAGCGGCCCAAGTAGATCGACGGCGACGACGTGCCGCGCTTCGGCCTCGTGGAGCAGCGCCTCGACAATCTCACCCTCGACCAGACTGAAGACGACGAGTGCACCCACCATCTCGGCCTGCGCGATCACCCGCTGCACCTCGGAGATCGTCCGCGTATCCCGGAAGACACGCAGTCGCCAGCGCTTGCGAAATTGGATCATGGCCGCACGGACCGCAGCGCTGCCCGTGTCGCCGGTCCCGTCCGAAACGACGAAGACGGTCATGTCATCCGGTGTAGCTACCATCCGCGCGAGATTAGCGGCGTTGGCTGAATCTGCTTTCGAAAAGCGCGCAGTCACCGGAATTCATTGACGAAAACGAAGGTCCGCCCCATTCTCTGCGGGCCATGACCTACGACCCGTCCCGCATCGAGAAAAAATGGCAGACGTATTGGGAGGTGAACCAGACCTTTCGAACGGATATCGACCTGTCGCGCCCGAAATACTACGTGCTCGATATGTTTCCGTATCCATCAGGCGACGGCCTGCATGTCGGTCATCCCGAGGGCTACACCGCGACGGACATCATGGCCCGCTACAAAAGAATGCGCGGATTCAACGTCCTCCACCCTATGGGATGGGATGCATTCGGTCTTCCTGCGGAGCAATACGCGATCAAAACGGGCACTCACCCGCGCGTAACGACGCAGCGCAACATTGCCAACTTCAAACGCCAGATTCAGTCACTGGGCTTCAGTTACGACTGGTCGAGAGAAATCGACACGACCGACGCACGTTATGTGCGCTGGACCCAGTGGATCTTTCGTAGGCTCTTCGAGCTCGGCCTCGCCTACGAAGCCGAGGTGCCGGTCAATTGGTGTCCGGAACTCGGGACCGTCCTTGCCAACGAGGAAGTGATCGACGGGAAGAGCGAAATCGGGGGGACATCCGGTCGTTCGGACGCCGCTCAAGCAGTGGATGCTCCGGATCACGCAATATGCGGATCGTCTCATCGAGGACCTCGAAGGCCTCGACTGGCCAGAGCCGATCAAGAAGATGCAGCGCGACTGGATCGGGCGATCCGAGGGTGCGCACGTCCGCTTCCCCGTCATAGGACGCAACGGAACGGAGATCGAAGTCTTTACAACGCGCCCCGACACGCTCTTTGGCGCGACGTACATGGTGCTCGCACCGGAGCATCCGCTCGTCGACGCAATCACGACCGATGGCTGTCGCGATGATGTGACAGCCTATGTTGAGCGCGCCGCACGGCGCAGCGAGCGGGCGCGAATGGCCGACTCTGGTGGGAAGACGGGCGTTGCCACGGGTGCGGCCGCACGAAATCCAGTCAATGGCGAAGAGATCCCCATCTGGATCGCCGATTACGTGCTCGCCGGATACGGCACGGGCGCGATCATGGCCGTCCCAGGCCACGACGAACGTGATTGGGACTTTGCACGCAGTTTCGATCTCCCGATCGTCGAAGTCGTCGCAGGAGGTGACGTCTCGCAGGCCGCGTGGACGGGCGCCGGCCGCGCGACAGCATCCGGGTTCCTGGATGGGCTCGAAACCGATGAAGCCAAACGCAAGATGATCGAGTGGCTCGAGAGCGAGGGGATCGGTAGCGGAACCGTGACCTACAAGCTCCGCGACTGGCTCTTCAGCCGGCAACGCTATTGGGGCGAACCATTTCCGGTCGTGCATCATGAAGACGGGTCGATCGCACTCGTTCCCGAATCCGATCTACCGCTCACGCTTCCCGACCTCGACGACTTCAAGCCGAGCGGTGAAAATTTCGAAGCACCTCTCGCCCGTGTGAAGGATTGGATCGAGACGACCACCGCCGACGGTCGACGAGTCTTGCGCGACCCAAATACGATGCCGCAGTGGGCTGGGAGCTGTTGGTATTTTCTGCGCTTTCTCGATCCGATGAACGACGAGGCCCCCTGGTCGACGGAGGCCGAGAACTATTGGATGCCCGTCGATCTATATGTGGGAGGCGCCGAGCATGCAGTGCTACATCTCCTCTATTCGCGTTTCTGGCACAAGGTCTTCTATGACCTCGGACTCGTCCATACGAAAGAGCCTTTTCAGAAACTCGTCAACCAGGGCATGATCCTTGGCGAGAGTTTTCGCTACTACGACGACGACCTGAACGACGAAAAGAAGACGTCCGTCACGCGCTATTCGTCAGACCGCGTTATCGAAACCGACGAGGGTCCAATCACGAAAGACGACGGACGACCCGTCAAGGCGCGCTGGATCCATCTCGGCGAAGTCGCGTACGGCAAGGACGACGAGCCCATCCATCCGCAAGACGCGGAGCTCCATCTCGAACGCGTCGTCGAAAAAATGTCGAAGAGCAAGGGCAACGTCATCAACCCCGACGACGTCATCCAACAACATGGCGCCGACTCCATGCGTCTCTATGAAATGTTCATTGGGCCACTCGAAAAAGCCGCCCCCTGGTCTACAGAAGGCATTCAGGGGGTCTATCGCTTCCTACAGCGCGCATGGCGCCTCGTTCACGAGGGTGACGATTCTCGTGACGACGAGAACGATAACGAGGTCTATCGCGCGCCGGTTCCGGGCGCCGGAACCGATGCGCAGCGCCGGCTGACTGCCCAGACCATCGCGGGCGTGACCGATGACCTCGAAGCCATGCGCTTCAATACGGCGATCTCCAAACTGATGGTCTTCTCTCGAGAAATCACCAAGAGTGCGCCACTCGCGCACGAGTCCGCCGAGGCGTTCACGCTCTTGCTTGCGCCGATGGCTCCGCATCTCGCCGAGGAACTCTGGTCGCTGCTCGGCAACG
>JAQBEG010000717.1:0-3533 GCA_032123985.1 Deltaproteobacteria bacterium | reverse complement strand
GCAGGGCACGTGTACGTGAAGGCCGTCTTGACGCCTTCCACGCGGGACGACGAACTCGATACGATGATCGATCGAATCGCTTCGGTGTCCCGCGACATCCCGCTCGTGTTGCAGCCGGTTACCCCGACAGGAGGCGTCGATGCGATGCCGCGCGCAGACCAACTGCTCCGCTGGCTCGAGCGGGCAGAGAAGCGACTATCCGATGTGCGGCTGATCCCGCAGACGCATCCGATCTACGGCGTCCTTTAGGGCGGCAAGCGGTTTTGCGAGATCGATCGGTGGCCGTTGGCCAAATCGCTCGGCGAGGTACCGATCGGTGATTTCATCGAAGGCATTGGCTCCGCTGCCGGGGATTCGCTCGCGGACGCCGCGCGCAAAATCACGTGCCGAAGCCGCCGTGGACCGGACCAGTCCGTGTCGCGCCAGGATGCGCAGCGCGTTTCGATATGCATCGGGGACGGCCGAATCGATTTGATCTCGGCCGCGACGCCAAAGAACGACGCAAACCAGGATGGAGAAGCAGGCTGCGAGGACAGCGATCGAACGCCGATCGGTCAGTGGATTCGACGAGCTTGAATCCACTTTCATGGACGGTTGGTTGCTGGATGTCGAGCGATTCGAGCGGCGCTCGGCCCAGCTGAGCCAGAGTCCTCGTAGGGCGCCGATCTGATCGACGCTATCGAAGTCGACCACGCGCCGGAACCACCAGAGTTCGACAGCGCCGCCGACTTGACCCAGTGTTGCCCAAAGCGAGACGTCCTGATTGGCGCGTAATCGGCGATCGGGTGGCGTCGGATCGAAGCGTACCCAGCCGGCTTTTTCGAAATGGATCTCGACCCAGGTATGGGCATCCGCCTGGGTGACCTCTACATAGCCGCCGAGCTCGTTGGAGACGCCCCCGGCAAATCCATTCACGAGTCGACTGGGCAAGCCCTGAGTACGAGCCAGTACGACCATTGCGCTCGCGAAATATTCGCAGTGACCCTCGAGCTCGCCGAGCAGGAATGCTTCGATCGGCGAGCTGACCTCGTCGCCGAGGGGGGGCGGTGAGTCAGTGTAGAGACCATCGCGGCGGAGGCTTTCCTGGATTCGCCAGGCTCGGTCGAAGTCACTTTCGGCACCTGCGACGATTCGGTTTGCCAACGCATGCACACGTGGATCGAGTTCATGGAGTTGGGTGTAGCGCTGTGCGAGACGTTCGCCGCCAGGGCTCGGTTCCATCGGTGGACGCGCCGAATCCTCGCGAAGCGAGTCGATTTTGCGCTCCGACGCGCTCGACCAGATCGTGTATCGGATCCGCTCGTCCCCGCGCCCCGGGAGATAGAGCCCGCCATTTCGGTCGCTTTCGAGATGTTGGAAGGAGCCCTCGATGCGTTGGACATTGCCCGGGACGAAGAGCACGCCCGCCTTGACGGGCTCGCGGATGATTCGCTGTGCGATCGAGATGCTTTCGTCGCGCGGCCGCAGTTCGATACCGAATCGACCGACGCCGCTAATGGCTCTGCGCGTTGCGATTCGCTCAGAGCGCGAGATCGACCAGTTTCGCCCGTCGAACTCATCGAAGGCGAGTCCCCGCCAATAGGCGTTCGCGGGGCTCGGCAGCTCACCCCCAAGACCCTCGACGCGGAGGACGATCGAATGATCCTTTCGAATCTTGCCAACGTCTCCGAGTTCGATGCGATCGGAGAATCCCGAGAGCGCGAACGCGGGTCCCGAGCCCCCACGGAGGATGTTGGTCTTGAGCCGTGGGAAGAGCACGAAAAGGACGATCGCCAGCCCGAGGCAGGCGATCGTGGCGACGATCGTCATGCGCCGGAGGTCGGAGGTGATGGCGTTGGAAGCTGCGGCTGGATCTCCGGCCTCGGCGGCCTCCATCGAGAGAGTGTGGACGAGCAGAGTCCAGGTTACCGCCGCAAGGAACACAAGGACGAGCGGCGGAAAGAGGATGCTGTCCGTGAGGTTCGAGGCGAGGATCACTTGAAACAGCGCTAGCGCGACCAATACGAATTCTGATTTGCGCGGACGTGTATCGAGAAGCTGGAGGCCCTGCGCGAGCGCCGTGAAATAGGCCAGCGAAATCGTCGCCGGGTTCCCATCCAGTGCCGAGCGTATGGTCACGATCGTAATTCCGGCCATGAAGACGTTCAGCCAGATCGCGCTCTTTCTGAAGTCGGGTGGATTCGTTCGCGTGCCGTAACTCACAGCAAAAGCGAGGCACTGAACGGCGATGATCCAGAACGGGAGCTGCTCTGTCGCCCAGAGCGTGCCACTCGCAACCAGGGACATGATCCAGGCGGCCGCCGGACGCGGACCGTCGACGGTGGCTCGAATCCCTCTGCGGCTCATCGGGAAACCTCGTGTGCCGTTGTCTGGGCCGGGTCGGCCGGGTCGATTGCGTCGGGCGTCACACGCGCGAGAAAGGTCAGCAGCGCCGATCGATGTGCAAATCCGGTCGCGGGATTGAAGCGAACTGCCTTTGACCGTAAGCCGACGCGAGAGCCGGTTTCGAGATGAGTAACGACCTCCGAAGCCGCTCGCGCAACACGCTCCTCGACGAGCTTGTCCGACGCGCTGGCGGGAAGGCGTAGCCGCACCTCGAATTCCGTGTCTGCAAGTCCCTCGCGTTCGCCGACGAGCAATCTCCCGACGCGAATGCTGCTTCGCCAGTGGACACGCGCGTGGGAATCGCCGCGTACGAATTCGCGCAGTCCCGCGATTTCATCGCCCTCGGTCGAGTTGCCCGAGAATGATTCCTGTTCGGTGCTGGCGGGGTCGGTTCGAGCATCGATGGTGAGACGCTGGACCGGCGGGTAGACGATCGCGCTCTCGATCAGATCCAGGTCGCGGGACTTGATGAAAAGGCCGAATGGAAATCGCGTCGAGACGCGAAAGCCCGCGAAATGGACGTCGCCGCGGCGTTTCGGCTCGAAGAGGTAACTTAGATTAGTTGACGATCGAGGGCCGACTCGCAACGCAAATACGTGCCCAGCCGGATCCAGTCCCGCGTCCGATTCGAGCCGATCTTCGATCGTGATGGCAAAGCAGGCATTTCGTCGCTGAGCGTTATGCACCCGCAGCACGATTCGATTGGGACTGAGCGCAAAGAGTTCCCGAGGTAATGTTCGCTCGATGTGAACGCCACGGAGCGATGTTTCGGAGAGAATTCCAGAAAGCACCAGGAACGCGAGCATCATGGCAAGAATGAGATAAAGGAGATTATTGCCAGTATTCAGCGCGGCAAAGCCGACCCCGAAAATGATCGCAATGAAGCACCACCCCGGGCGGGTGGCTCTGAGCACACGCGGCGGTCTGAGCCGGCTGCGTTTGCGCACTAGAGGGGGATGGCCACCCGATCGACGATCTCGCTGATGATCCATCGGGACTCCTCGGCTCCAGGCTGTAGCCCGCCGCGAACGTGGACGGCAACGCGATGCGCCAGCACGTCGACGGCGAGATCTCGAATGTCTTCGGGGATGCAATAGTCGCGGCCGTCGATCAGCGCGCTCGCCTGGGCGGCCCGACGCAGACACAAT
>JAQBEG010000716.1:0-4114 GCA_032123985.1 Deltaproteobacteria bacterium | reverse complement strand
GCGAATACCTTCTCGTCGCGATTCGCTGAGGAATAAAAGAGAACGACCTTGTCGCCCTCCTTCATCGCCTGCCCGCCGAGGTTCGTGTCGCGGGTACAGGTGCGGCGCATGTGTATTACAGGGGAGGCCCAGCGCACGATTTCTTCCACTGCCGTCGGCGCCAGGGCCTCGAAATCGTTCAGCCATTTGCGTCGCTCCTCTGGATAGTCGCAAAGGGCTTTCATGCCGTGGCTGATGGCGTTGCGGGTGGTTTCGTTGCCAGCGACGACGAGCAATATGAAGAAAGAGGCCAACTCGCTTCCGCTCATCGCACCATCTTCGAGATCGGCGTTCAACAGTTGAGAAGTCAAATCATCGCCTGGCTTCTTGCGCCGAAGCTCGGCCATTTCATTCATCAGCCCGGCCAGATCACTCCCCGCGGACATGGCCCTCCCGATGATGTCGCCCGTCTCGCCTCCGAAATCCGGATCGCCGAGTCCCAGAATGAGATTCGTTCTCTCGAAAACCATCTGCTGCTGGCTCTCCGGGATATCCATCATGTCGCAGATGATTTCGAGGGGGAGCGGAGCGGCGATATCTGCCACGAAGTCACATTCCCCGCGTTCGATGACCCGGTCGATGATCGCATCGGCACGACGCTGGACATCGGCTTCGAGTCCGGCGAGCGCCTTCGGCGTAAACCCGCGAGACACGATCCGTCGCTGATGACCATGCCGAGGATCGTCCATGTTGATCATGCCGCCAAAGAACTCGTTGAACGCAGGTGGCAGATCGGCGATCGAGGTCGCGCCTTTGCCCGAGCAATAGATTTCCGGATTGCGGCTCGCTTCGAGTACGTCGGCGTGTCGCGTCAAGCTCCAGTAGCCAGGTCCCGCCGGAATGGGAACGTCTACGGGCATCTCCCGCTCCTTGCAGAAGGGAACCGGTCGTTCAGCACGCAGGACGGCGAAAGCGCCTTCGCGCTCCTCCAGCGGGCGCACCCAGAATTCGGGGTCGGAGAGGTCGATCTGGTCAACCGAGAGGGGCTTTCGGATCTCCATCTTTCGCTTCCTTCCAACTATCTACGGGCGCTATCTACGGGCGCTATCTACGGGCGGCGCAGTCGACGACTCTTCACGATTCGAATCCGGCGAACTATAGCCAGTGTGCAGCGGATTTGCGCCGGTCAGACTTCCGCGATCACTGCATCGGCCGCACTTTGCCGCTTGATCCGCGACCAGTGCCACGGTGAACACAGCTGTGCCCACCAGGTCATCGGGAATGTGGAGAGGTTGGCCAGACCGACCTCCTGTGGTGGGCTTCGATCGGTGGGCAGGAATCGAGTTCCGAAGACAATGTCCCAGAGGATGAGCGTCTGCCCGTAGTTGGTGTTGCTCTCGCGCACGAGTGGCGAATGGTGCCAGCGGTGTAGCTCCGCCATGGAGAAGATCCAGTTGAGTGGGCCGCATCGAATCTGCATGTTTGCGTGCTGGCAGATTCCGTGAACCGTCGATGCGACGATCCAGAGTGCGAACACCGACTCAGGCGCGCCGAGTACGACCAGTGGCATGATGAAACTAACACTGATCAACGTGATGTCGACGACGTGGAAGCGAGCGGCGTTCAGCCAGTAGAGCCGAGGTGCGCTGTGGTGTGTCGCGTGAAATCGCCAGAGCCAGTCCGTCTCGTGTTCGAGCCGATGGATCCAATACTGAAAGAATTCGACGACGACGAGGGCGACTACGAGCTGCGCAGCCAATGGCCAGTGACTGGGCCAGAGCGGCGATCCCAATGCAGCCGACAGCTGGACGGCGAGCCAACCCCCGATGACGATGCTGGCGGGCCTGATCAGTGCGCCAGCGACCAGCGTCGTGCCAGCCCAGGCCGCGTCCGTCGCGATGTCGTCGTGGTTGCGGTTCCAATCTGGAACGAAGGGGTAGAGACGTTCACCCGCGACGACGACGGCGTATCCGAAGCCGAGGCCGACGAGGGTTGCGAGTCCTTCGGAGCCGTCGCTTGCGAGCACTGCGAGCGAGACGGCGACCGAGCCGAAGAAGGCGATCGGGAAGACAGACCGCGAGAAGAGCCGGACACCGGGCCGAAGGTGGAGATCCCGGACGACGCTTTCTGATTCTGACGCGGCGTTCACTTTCTCATAGTAGGTCTTGGGCCCGTCGTCGTCGATATCCGCGCGCCGATCGCAATCAATTGTTGACGATTCGCGGTATTTCGCGTGATACAATTGCCTGCCGGGCCCTACGTAGAAGCGCTGCACGGCCTAATGACCTCGTTCGGAGGCTAAGCCGAATACTGTGACGAAGCGAAATCTCTCGGCTGTGTACGGTTTGTTTCTGGCGTCGGGCGCCACGGCGCTCGTGTACCAGGTCGCGTGGGCTCGTTCGCTCTCACTCATATTTGGCGCCAGCTTTGAAGCGGTAAGCATCGTCCTGGCCGCCTTCATGGGCGGGCTCGCTGCCGGAGGCTTTGCTTTCGGTCGCTTCGGTGCGCGTCTAGGTCGGCCTCTGCTGGTCTATGGCACCCTCGAGATCGGCGTGGCGTTCTTCGCGCTGGCACTGCCAGCGCTATTGCAGCTTGTCGACACGGCCTACCTCTCGCTCGCGCTGGACATCGAGGGGACCAGCGCAACCCTGAATGCTGCTCGGACCGCGATGGCGTTTTCGGTGCTGTTGCTGCCCACGTTTTGCATGGGCGGCACCCTGCCAATTCTCGTGAGCTTTCTGGTGCGTCAGGAGGGCGAGCTGGGTGAGCGGTTGGCAGGGCTCTACGCGATCAATACGATCGGTGCGGTGATCGGCGCGTTGATGGCTGGTTTCGTCCTGCTGCCCCTGGTCGGCGTATGGCATTCGGGGTTGTTGGCTGCATTGACCAACCTCGTGATCGGTTTAGTGGCGATCGGTGCCGATCGGTTCTTGCTCCGCAGCGAGATCGCCGCACTTGCTTCGGGTTCGGTGCAAGCTCGGCCCCTGTTGAATGACCGCGCGACATCGAGCGTCGAAACCGCCGCGTCCAACTCCGACGACGGCACGTCTCTCTGGCCCTATCGACTTGCCTTCTGGGGAACCGCGGTCGCGGGGATGGCCTCACTAGCTCTCGAGGTGGCGTGGTCGCGCGCGATTGTCATCGCGTCCGGTGCCAACACATATAGTTTCACCGTCATGCTCGCGACCTTCCTTTGCGGCATCGCAATCGGAAGCTGGATGTACCGGATTCGTTCACCGAGACGCATGAACGTAAGCGTCGAGTTCGGTGTGATCTTCGTCATGATCGGCATTGCGAGCTTCGTCGTGAGCCGCCTACTGCCGCGTTTGCCGGAGATCGCGTTACTGCTGAACATGAAGGTTCTTGGCGGCGCCGCCGGCATCCGCGCGGATACCACCTTCGTACTCAGCTTTCTCGTGATGCTCTTGCCGTGCATCATGATGGGCATTGCGTTTCCGCTGGCCGGGGAAGCGCGGGCGCGACTCGGCTCACACGTTGGCGAATCGATCGGCGATCTGGTCGGACTCAATACGCTGGGTGCCATTGCGGGCTCGCTGCTCGCTGGCTTCGTGCTGATTCCGCTATTGGGACTGCAACGGACGACACAGCTCGCCTCGTCGGCCTATCTCGGTTACGGCCTCGTCGTTCTGCTCGTGGCATGGGGTACGACACAAAGGCGGGTGCGCGGCCTTGCCTGGGTGGCTGCCGCGTTGGCGCTGCCGATCGTCGTTTCTCTCAGCTTTCTGCTTCCTCGCTGGGACTCCGCACGGCTTTCCGCTCCTCCCAACAACGACCATAGCCTGATCATGACGGGGGATGGTGGGGTCGACTTCGACCTCGGGCTGGAGCGAACGAAGCTTCTCTATGTGCGGGAGGGGCGCGGCTCAACGGTCTCTGTGATCGAGGCGGGCGGCGTCCGTTCGCTACTCATCAACAGCAAGACCGTGGCGACCGACGACATGAGTGACGTGCAGCACGAATACCTGCTTGGTCATCTTCCCGTGTTGCTGCATTCCAATCCCCGCTCTGTAGCGGTCATCGGGCTTGGGGCGGGACTAACGTTGGGAGGAGTGGCCGCACACGAATCGATCGAACGCATCGTCCTCGTGGAGATCGAGCCGGCCGTGCGCGAAGG
>JAQBEG010000715.1:0-2629 GCA_032123985.1 Deltaproteobacteria bacterium | reverse complement strand
GGAGCACCATGAGTCCCACATTGACGATCATCGTTCTTTGGGTGGCATTTGCGGCGAGTCACATGTTGCTGTCGAGTCTGACGTTCCGACCCCGTATCGTCCGCGTGATCGGCGAGAAGAGCTTCATGGGGGCGTACTCCTTGATCGCTCTCGCGATCTTCGTACCGATGGTGTCGGTCTATTTCCGTCATAAGCATGCGGGACCGATGCTTTGGTCGATCGCCATCACGCCTCCGCTCGAAGCGTTGGTGACTTTCGTGATGGGGGTGGCTGTCGTATTGCTCGTCGCGGGGCTGGTGACCCCGAGTCCCGCGGCCATCAGCGTCGGTCCGCCGCAGCCGATCGTAATCAAGGGTGTCCATTTCATCACGCGACACGCGGTCTTCATGGCGGCCGGGCTCTTCGGACTCGTTCATCTGATTCCCAACGGATTTGCGACAGATGTCGCCTTCTTCGGGGGCTTTCCGATATTCGCCGTGTTGGGGTGCCTGCATCAGGATCGACGGAAGCTCGTGACGGATTCGGAGCGATATACGGAGTTCTACGCCGCGACTCCGCTGATTCCCTTTACTGGGAAGCAGGTTCTTCGTGGACTGCGAGAACTCTCAGCCATCGCCTACGTGGTTGGAATCGGCCTGGCCGTGGCCCTTCGTTACTTCCATTCGCAGTGGTTTGGCTGAGTCGAGCGGCCACTCGGAGGCCTCTGAGGTTGAATGATCCCGAGCTGGATCCGATTGGGTTTGTCCACCCCGGTGCAATGGGTGGGGCATTGGCCGCCGCGTGCACGGGCGATCGCCGTTGGGTAACGCTGGGTCGTTCCGAGGCAACCGCGCGCCGAGCGGCCCGGGCAGGCATGAGCGCATGCGGGTCGATCGATGAACTGGCAGCCAGTTGTGGGACGATCATCTCGGTCTGTCCGCCAGGCGCTGCAGAAGCGGTCGCGGCTCAGCTCGCCGCCGTTGGTTTCGATGGCATCTACGTGGACGCGAACGCGGTGGCGCCCGCCACGGCTCGGCGGATCGGCGAGCGCTTTGGTCACTTCGTCGACGGCGGGATCATCGGCCCCCCGCCGATCACGGCAGGCACGACGCGGCTCTATCTATCCGGTGAGGCTGCGGCCTCTGTGGCCAGCCGGTGGCACGACGGCCCCCTGGAGGTTCGCGTGATCGAGGGCGGCTCCGGTGCGGCATCGGCCGTCAAGGTCTGCTTCGCAGCATGGACCAAGGGCAATGCGGCGCTGCTGCTGGCGATTAGAGCGCTTGCCGAACGCGAGGGGGTGACCGATGCCATTGTTGGCGAATGGGCTACGTCGATGCCCGATCTCATCGCGCGTGCTGAACAGACAGCGAGGGGTGTGAGCCCCAAGGCCTGGCGGTTCGCGGGCGAGATGGAGGAAATCGCGGCGGCCTTTGCTGCCAACGACCTGCCGTCGGGGTTCCACGCTGCGGCTGCAGAGATCTATGAAGCGCTCGCGGCCTTCAAGGACCGCAGCCCCGGTCCCACGCTCGACGAAGTGTTGACCGAGCTTCATCAAAAATAGTTGGCTTCCCGCAGAGCCACTGCGAGTCGCGACGCCGTTGGGAGTGCGGGGGGAGGAGCGCCTTGCCTGCCGTGTCGAGCCCGTGATCACACTCGATATCAGGGGTTGCGAATTCATTGTTCATTCGTACAATATAGTTGTTCAACTGAATAATTCGAGCAAGGGCGAACCGTCGGGGCACGATCCCTGCGAACCTACGCGCTTGGATGGACCACTAAAGAACTTTGTAGTGGTCGTACCGAAATCTGTTCCATCATGGCGAAATCGAGGAGAGAAAATGAAGCTTGCGACTTTTACTCACGGCGGCTCGACGCGAATTGGAGTCGCCGACGGAGATGAAATGGTCGATCTTTCGGCGTCGGTGCCGGATCTTCCTCGTGAGATGGTGGCTTTTCTCGAAGCGGGTCCCGACGCGATGGAGGCGGCGCGAGCTGCCGTCAACAACGGAACGCGCATCCCGCTTGCGGATGTGCATCTCGAAGCGCCGATCACACGTCCCCCGAAATTTCTCGCGGTGGGACTCAACTACGCCGATCACGTGGCGGAGTCGGGCATGGAGACTCCAGAGCATCCGACGATTTTCAACAAGCAGTCGACCTGTGTAACGGGTCCGACCGATCCGGTGCACGTGCCGAGGGCGTCCCACGTGCTCGACTACGAAGGTGAGCTTGGCATCGTGATCGGTCGTCGCGGCCGGCACGTGTCGCGTGACGACGCTGCCGACTACATTGCGGGTTATGTCGTCGTCAACGACGTGACCGTGCGGGATTGGCAATTTCGTACGCCGACCTGGACGATGGGGAAGTCCTTCGACACCCACGGCCCGATCGGACCCTGGATCGTCACGACTGACGAAATCGGCGATCCCCACCGACTCGACCTGCGTACCTATGTGAACGGCGAGCTGCGGCAGGAGTCGAATACAAAACAGCTGATCTTCGACAGCTTTTATCTAGTCGAGCATTTTTCGACGGCCTTTACCCTAGAGCCAGGGGACATCATTGCCACCGGCACGCCAAGCGGTGTGGGTATCGTGCGCAAGCCGCCCCAGATTCTGAAAGCGGGTGATGTCGTTCGCGTCGAGATCGA
>JAQBEG010000714.1:0-5674 GCA_032123985.1 Deltaproteobacteria bacterium | reverse complement strand
CCTCCGTGGCGTTGGTGGCGTTGGTGGCGTTGGTGGTGTTGGTGGAAGATTGCTCTGCGCAAAAGCGCCGCAGCCTAGAATCTGATCGACGTGGTGACTCCGTAGGTCCGGGGGTCGCCGACAAAGAAGAGCGTTGTCTTCTGGAATTCCTGCAGGTCTGCTGCAAAGGCCTTGTAAGATTTGTCCTCTACGTTCCGGACCCATCCCGCAACCTCGATCATCTCATCGGGCGAGACATAGGCGAGCCGCAAGTTGTGGATCCAGTACGCCTGTTGACCGATCGTGTTGGAGGGCAGAACTAGATCGAGATCCTGGTTTGGCAATCCTCGCCCCTCACTGGCGTCAAAAAACGTGGCGTCCTTCCAGGTCCCGTCCCATCGCGGGATAAGGGACCCAAAACGACCGAGGGAGAAACGTTGCTGTACCGTAAGCGTGACCGAGTACTTTGGGGCGTTGAGAAGCTCGTTTCCTGAATTGTCGGTCGATACTGGAATGACACTGGATACGTTGGGTGCAATCGTTCGCGACTTGAGTTGGGTCTGCACGAAATCCAGAAACTCGCCCTCGAGCCAAGCGAATTTGATATCGAGCAAACCGCCGTCCCAGGGAAGAATGGTCGCTTCGACTTCTGCACCGAAGAGTTCCACATCGCTCGCATTGAGGATGACGAACTGCGGCGGTGACTGAAACGCCGTCAGCGACGTAAATAGCTGATAGTCCGAATAGTCGTAGTGAGAGAGTGACATGTTAAGATTGAGACGATTCTCGAAGTAACTACCACGAAGTCCGATCTCGAAGGCATCAATCTTTTCAGGGTTCGCTTTCGTGACGCCCAGCCTGGCGCTTCCGGTCGCGTTCCAGGTTCCGCTCTTCCAGCCATGCGTGAACTTCATATACAGGCTCGACTCTTCATTCGGACGATAGGTCAAGCGAATCGTTCCAGTCGGCTCCTGGCCGACGAGCTTATTGTTCGAGAATTGATCCGGGCCGACGACACTGAGCTGGTAGTCGATCGAGCGCTTCTCGTAGTTGAAGCGAACACCGCCATCGAGCGTGAACGATTCCCAGAAATCCCAGGAAAGGGACATGTAGCCCGCAAGGCTCAGTAGATCCTGGGTGTATTGCCGACGCGTCGGGGCAACCAAGCCCGTCGCGGCGCCGAGAAAAATATTCACATCTACGTTGAGCTCTTCCGCGAGCACAAAGGCCCCGACCTCCCAGTCGAGTGGCCCACCAAAGATTTCGTCCAATCCCTCGAAGGCCTGCCCGTTGAGCCGAAGCTCTTGAAAGATCTGCGTGCCATCGTCCTGCGTATCGATCTCGAAGGCCGGATTCGGAGTAAAATCAAGATCGACGTCAACCCGGCGATCCCAGCCGTCAAATCCGGTGATCGAGGTCAATTCCATCCCATCGCCGAACTCGATGCTGCCCTTCAGCGACACCCCGTAGGTGTCGTTCGTCGTCCCACCGGCGTGACTGATACTTCCGAGTTGGGGATTCGAGTCCAGGTCGCGCGCCAGGTCGTAGGAAACTCGACGCCTCGACTCGTACTGCGCCGCAAGCGTTTCATCGCCAGTACAGGGTGCACATTTGGCCAAAAGGGCCCTCTCGGAATTCGCGATCGCCTTCGTTACGTCCGGGTCTTGCCATTTGCTGCTGTCGATCCCGCCAAAGGTTCCTGCGATCGGTGGCCTCAGGTCACCGCTTCGATCACTCTGATCAGGGTTGTTGATATCGATGAATCGGTTCTCGCCCGTGGTGCCGATCGATTGGCCAACGAAGGAAGGTTCGTCTCTGCGGCTTCCTCGCACCGCCAGCAACCAGTCCATGTCTACATCACCGCGAAGATCCGGCTGGAACAAGAATACGCCACGCGCGGCCCAGTTATCTCTACTATTCAGCCATGTGGGCTGATTGGGCAGGACCGTGGTTTGGCCACCCTTTGTGACCTGTTCCCCGCAGACTGCGACGTTAGGCGCGCCAATTCCTGGCTGTTGAGTCGGGCGATTCGAGATGGGCGGAGCTCCGGTGCAGCGATTCTTGAAGGTTCCTTCTCGCGTCGTCGAGCGAAACGCAAATCGCGCCCAGAGCGTCTCGGCAGTGACCGGGAACTGAAGACTGCCTTGGAAATCCTGACTGTTGTAGTTTCCGACGTCCGCGGTGAACGTCGCGCCGAAGTCGCCTGTCGGTTTCTTGGAATAGACTTTGATCGCACCCGCGGACGCATTTCGGAATGGACCCGTTCCTTGCGGTCCGCGCAGGACGGCGGCGTTCTCGATATCGTAGAGAGAACCGAGCTGAAGAGCCGGTGAATTGAGGGGGACATCGTCCGTATAGACTGCGACTGCACCCGCGGCGTTTGCGTTGAAATCGTTGAGACCAATTCCACGGATGAAGAAAGTTGGAGAGGTCGAGCCCGCAACGACGATTTCCAGATTCGGAGTGAAGCTTGCGATGTCCGAAATGTCCGCGGCTCCGATTGCTTCGAGATCCTGGGACGAGAAGGCAGTAACTGAGTTGGACCTAGCGACGTCGGCCAGAATCCCGCCCGCTGACGAGCCACTCACGACCATTTCCTCAACGCCAGCCCACACATCGTCAGAAGCCGCTGCAGTCCCTTCCGAATCTTGACCTCGTGCCTCTACGACTACACCGAAAAATAAATAAGGGACCAGGAGCCATACGGCGATCGAAAATCGCGCCCGCGGCGAACGGATCAAATAGGTTGTGGGCGTCATGGGTCCTCTAGAACGATCTGTGGTAGGTATGCACGACGATAGAAGAGGCACTAGAAATGGTTTCGGAGCCTCTAGTAATAGTCAATGATTCCACTTTCTTCCTGTCCGGTCACAACCCAACTATTAGCGCGAATGATCGGGCTGTCTATAATAACCTGTTCATCCGGCGTAACGTGACTATAATCGACGACCGGCCACAGTGAGATCAAATGTCTCGAACAGTTTACCGCATTTCGCTCATGCTCCACGCTCTCTGGATGCTGACGGCCGGATCGGCCCTTGCTGACGATGCGTCGGGCATGCGCGATGAGCAGGATCGATGGGTTCCGTCTGTCGGACTCACAATGGGATTCACGAGCCAAAAACAAGATGGAGACGTCTCCTCTGATGTTTTTGCTTTCGGCCAGTTCTTTCCTTTTCGCCCAACCGACTCCAGCTCGCAGTATATGAATCTGCTCAACGTGGGAGGATCGTTCGAGCTCCAGACCCCCCGACTCCTGAATTACAAATGGAGCCCGAGTCTCTTCTTCGGTGGTGAGTTCCTCCACACCTCATCCCAAAGGCGATCAATTGCGCGAGAAGGCGACCCTTCGGCGACATTGACTGAACCGGAGCTGCCCAACTTTCCCGACACCGCCATCCTCGGCCAAGGCTCTGAGCTGACTTCGGATGCAGACAATGTTCAATACGGAGCGACAGTGGGGCTCTCGTTTCCCGTGGATGTGGGCGATTGGCAGGTATCAATCAAGCCTTCCGCCCGCTACATCAAGCAAAAGTTCAACTACACCGGAATTGTGTCCAACGGGGATCGGCAGGGAGTACTCCCCGCTCCGCCTCCGACGTTCGTACTGTTGATGCAAGCAACCGAATCAAAGGACGTTCATGCAGTCGGCCCGGGACTCGAGATCGAAGTCGGCGCAGCCAGAATAAAGTCACTCGCCGCTTCGGTCTTCGTCAGCGGCGGCGCATACCGCGTCCTCTCGGATAGAAGCGTCAAGATGACCTCAACCGGGCAAACCAACCCGTCTAACGGACTAGGTTATAGAGCTACGTGGTCAGCCGAGCTCGACAGATGGATCTATGGAGCGAACGTGGGTATCCGCATCAAGTGGCTGGGTGCTTCTTCAGGCTGGTTCGGCGGCGGGCCGCAGGATCGAGACGAATAGAGTAACTCCGCGTTCGCGCGTGAGTGATGCGTACGCCGCCACCCCCATTGGCAGCGCCAAGTGGCAGCGGCAAGTGGCAGCGGCTCTTCGATAAGCGGCGATCAATCCATGAAGTTGAGTGGTACGATCGTTTCCTTCGCTCTGAACATGCCTGGGGTCACCTTCCCGTGGTTGTCTTCATGAGCCTTCTGTCTTTGGTCCTCGGAAAGCGAGGATTGGGCTAGCCAGGCTTCCGCGGCGGGCGGGTCCCATCTGAGCCAGCGCCTCCCAATTCTCATCAGCAGCTCGTCACGTTCCGCATCATCCGTGATGTATTTGGTCCACTCGATCGCTTCCGTGGTAGATCCTAGCCCGGAGGTTTCGTTGATGTACATGAACAAGGGCCCCTGCATCGCCTCTTGCTCGACCCGCTGCTGCTCCGTCGTATTCTCCATCCACTCAATGGCCCCCTTTCGATTGTTCAGCACAAAACGTCGGTAGGCTGCGCGAGCGCCTACGCGATTGGCGATAACGCTGGGGTCACGAGCCGTAATCCAATCCATCGCCTCCGCTCCGGAATCCACGACCCAGACCGTGGCAATCCAGAGCGGAATCTCCTCGCCGAGCTTCGTATCACAGACTTCCTTGCACCAGGCCATGGCCCGCGCTGGGTCTGTTTTGGTTATATCTCCAGCCAATCGAGAATAGATGTACTGCCGATACGGCAGATCTCCCCTCATCGACGCGGTGGCCCAGGCGATTACGGCTTCGGGACCCTCGTGTTTGAGCTTGGACTCGATCCACGCGCTGACCCCCCGTTGACGGTCGTCCCCAAGGTTGGGCAGGGTATAAACGAATTCATCGAGATTGGGCTTGCCCGATTCGTACCAACCGCGAATGAAAGCTCGCAGCGTTGTCGGGTCCCAGCCCATCTGTTTGTACTTGACCATTAGTGGATCTCTCAGCATCCCTTCGGGATCCGCGAGCGCCCACTCGTAAACCGATTCATTGAGCATCGTGAATCGAACAATTTCGGTTCTTTCGTGAGTGACTACCCATATGGTCGCGGCCATCGGATCGATCTTGGACCACGCAGTAGTGATGAGAACCCGTTCGAGCTCACGATTCGGAAACTTCAAGCCGTCCAGTGCTGCCTCGAGTGCATCACCCTGTCCGGGCTTGACCCCGCGCAACACAGCGATAATCCGCTCCAGTCGGTCGAAGCGATTCGGCTCACCGAAAATGTCGAGTATGGTCGAAGTCAGCTCGGCGCTGCTCATCTCCGTAGGGAGCGCGGATTGCGGCTCATCCTCGGAGCATCCCGTGAGCATAAACAAAGCGACTGTCAGGAGGACGGCGATCCCACGAATTCGATTTTTCATGGTGGAAAGTATACGGCACTCGACAAAAAACGAAACATTTTCAACGCTGGTTCCGAGATTCTCCGACTTGCCGGCGAGACGCTGATGAAATGCATTCGGTATCGGTCAGATGATCTCGAGCGTCTTCAGGGGGAGCACAAAACTGTCGATGAAACGAGTTGCCGTTCTCGCCGCGCGATATTCTCCCTTCTCATCTTGCTGCTCAATCGGAACGACGATCCGGACGACGGTTCTGAGACACTCATTAGGCGACATCTTGCAGTCTTGCGGAATCAAGAGGGAGCGTAGGCTCTCCCAAATCACCCCCCGATCGTGAAGGCGCCAAGCGATCACGTACGCGGATTGCGATCCCGCCCCGCGCGATACGATTGCCATTTCCGCGTCAATTCCAAGCACCCAGACTCGAGCG
>JAQBEG010000713.1:0-3612 GCA_032123985.1 Deltaproteobacteria bacterium | reverse complement strand
CCACTCGCTGCCTGTCGGCAGCTCCCTCCCTTCGTTGGGGGATTGTTGAATCGTCAACTCGAGGATGTCCAACGATGCCGGGAGGCACCAACCTTCCTGTTCTCGGGGACCTATGTCGCTGCTCGCAGACGCCATACCCTTATGATGCTTACTCCCAAAAACTTTCTCAAGGAGACCCATGTGATGAGAATTTCAATCGCGATGTTTCTTTCATTGATATTTCTGGTAGGCCTGCCCCTAACCGGATGGTCCGGGTCAGTGTGGTTCGACGGTGACAACGACGAGGCTTGGGAAGACGACGACAACTGGAGAAGCGAGATCGGGGTCAGTGGACAACCCACCTCTGCCGATCCGACTTACATCACCACCAGCGACACCCATACGACGTTCCCTGGCATTGCCGAGATCAATGCATTCTCCGAGGTCACGAAAGCGCTCTACATCGGAGGCTGGCAGTCTACCTTCGACGGGACGGGGGCGGGGGGGCACGGGACCGCAGCCGGCCAGACCGGACAGCTCAGTTTGGTCGACGCCCTGGGCGAGCTCACCCCGGCGTCACTTAGCTACATTCGCGTCGGCGTCCGAGGTGCAACCGGCAGAGTGATTCAATCTGGTGGTGACATCACAGTCGACAGACCGGGACCAACTCTCGGTTGGGATAGCGATGAAAGCGTCGGTATCCACGAGTTGAGCGCGGGCACGCTGACGACTCCGGGCGTGGTTGTCGGTGGACAAGGGCTGGGTCAGTTCACGATGACCGGCGGAACTGTCAGTCAGTCCTGCAACGGCTGTACCAGCACCATAGGCTACGGATATATCACGTCGGATCAGATTGGCGAGGGGGAGATACCCGGCGTCGGCCTCATGGTCCACAGCGCGGGCCTATTCGAATCGGACAATATCAACCTGGGCTTTGAGGCGGGCTCGGTCGGCGTCATGTTCGTCCGCGGGACGGCGAATGTCGACACAAGCACACGCTTCTTTGTCGGTAAATCTGGAACGGGAAGTGTGGTGCAGACCGGAGGAGACGTTTGGGTAGGCTGGTGCCTTGAGATCGGGTCTGAAGGTGGTTCCGTGGGCAGCTATACGATCGAGAATGGAACGCTCGCGCAGACTGGCGGGGCACCGACTCTTTCGCGCTGCAACGCGGCGAATGGAGGAGAAGGTGTGTACAACGGTGTGAAAGGTGTCGGGACACTAACAGTCCTCGGCGACGACGCGGATATCGACTTCGTTCGATACCAGCAGACCGCAGAGTCGACTCTTGCTTTCATGATCGATGAAAATACGATTGGCAACGCCGTTTCAACGATTCAAGTCAGCAAGACCGCGACCTTCGCCGTGGGAGCGAAGATTCGTGTGGGGCTTCCGATGAGTAATGGAGGTGTGACGATCACGCCCCCATCTAGCGTGGATCTGCTAACGGCCACACTGGGCATCACGGGTATCACCGATGCGAGCGATTTAGTTCTCGTCGGACCTGATGCCGCAAATTGGAGTCTCAGCATCGTCAACGGGAGTGGAAGCGAGCAAACGCTCGTCGCAACCGAAGTGCCGTAGCGCTTTTTGGATGGCTGCGAGAGTCATGCCCCGTCGTGGAAACTAGGCGGGGTGTAACCCGTCAGCTGGACTCGAAGCCCCTCTAAGCTAAGAGACACATTCCGCGGTCTGTGACCCCAAGGAGCGTGTCGACATCGCGAGCAGGGCGCTGTGCAATCGGACGTTTGCATGAGTAATCACAACCAGCGATTCGCAGTAGTGATTACACGGTCTGCAATCTGTCGATTCAACGTCGGCGAACGCCCCTGCCTCGAGTGCCAGCGACCAGAGGCCTTGCGGTGGTGAGTCAGGCGGCTCGCCAAAGCCAATTTGGACCGCGCCTCTATACGCTGCGGCTCTTGATCCTAATCATTCTACTTTTCTTCCGCCCACGCCTCCGGCGTAAACGTCTTCATGCTAAGCGCATGAATCTCCTTGCCCATCCAATTCTCGACGGTCTGATAGACGAGCTGCTGTGCCCGCACTCGATTCAGGCCCTCGAACTTCTCCGACACGATGACCGCCCGAAAATGCTGGCCGCCGTCGCGCGCGCCCGCATGGCCTGCATGCAGATGGGACTCATCGATCACTTCGAGATGCGTCGGGCTGAGCGCTTCACGCAGCTTCGCTTCGAGGGCTTCGCGCACGACTCAGTCCTTGGGCAGACCGAGGATTCGCTCGGCGATGATGTTCTTTTGGATATTGGGTGTTCCGCCGCCGATCACGACCTCGGGCCAGTTCAGCGAGTACTTCGCCCATTCTCCGCCATCGACCGTAGGCTGCTCGCCGCTCATCAGCGTCGCCGACGAACCGAGGATCTCGAGTCCCAACTCGCCTAGCCCGACTTCGAGATCCGCACGGTGAAGCTTGTTGATCGAGGTTTCGGAACCGAGCGGCTCGCCCTTCAGTTGTTTGGTGAGAAAGCGCATGCCATTCAAGCGCATCGCTTCGATCTTCGTCTCCGCCTCTGCGATGCGACGTCGAATTCCAGGATCCTCGCTCATCCTGCGACCGCCGCGGACGGTCTTCTTGGCCAGGTTCTTCACGTCCTCGATCTTCCGAATCAGTCCGTGGACCTCGGCGATGCTCGAACGCTCGGAAGCCAGCGCTGAAATCGTGACCTTCCAGCCCTCCCCTTCTGCGCCCAGCCGATTCTCGACCGGAACGCGAACATTGTCGAAGAAGACCTCGGCGAACATTGCGCCGCCGCTCATGTTCTTGATCGGCCGCACCTCGATTCCAGGTGTATCCATCTCGACCAGCAGACAAGTGATACCGTCGTGTTTCGTCTCGACGTCGGACTCGGTGCGAACCAGCAGAATGATCATCTTCGACCACATGGCGATCGAGGTCCAGATCTTCTGACCGTTCACGACATACTCGTCGCCGTCTCGCTCACAACGACATTTCAGGCTGGCCAGATCCGATCCCGAGTCGGGCTCCGAATAACCCGTACACCATTGGTACTTGCCGTCGAGAATGTCCGGCACGTATTTCTGCTTCTGTGCTTCCGTGCCGTATTGAATAATCGACGGACCGACCCAGGCAAGCCCCATGAAGCAGCTTCCCAGAGCGGGCGCCTTCCGCTGCGCCATTTCGTCTTTCAGGATGACCTGCTCCATGATCGAGCCGCCCCCGCCCCCGACGTCCTTAGGCCAGGAAAATCCAACCCAGCGCTTCTCGCGGATCTTACGAAGCCACTGCTCCGAAAACGCTGCCGTACGCGCAGCGTCTTCGGGCAAATTCTCGTCGAGAAAGGCGCGAACCTCATTGCGAAAGGCCTCTTCTTCTTCGGAAAGCTGAAAATCCATGACTAGAGGCCTCCCAAACGCGCGACGCGTTCGTAGTGATAGTCCGCGTCACCGAACATGGGCCGAACCCATTTCGAACGCTTCAGATAGAGCTGAATATCGTATTCCCAGGTGTAACCGACGCCGCCATGCAGCTGGACGCCCATGATTCCCGCAACCGGGAAGGCATCCGAGCAGTACGCCTTCGCCCGCGACACCGCAAGCTGTGCGTCGTCCGCATCCCGATCGAGCGCCCAGATCGCATAATAGACGAGCGACCGAA
>JAQBEG010000712.1:0-2547 GCA_032123985.1 Deltaproteobacteria bacterium | reverse complement strand
CCATTCGCAGGTCGACGCCGTTGATGGAAATCGCGACGCGTCCCGTGCGATCGATCCTTGGCCCGGCCAGGTCGAAATCGAGTTGGGTGAGCGCGAGCAACGCGAGGCCGCCGACGACGCCGAACACGATGGCGAGCATGGGTCCGGAAATTGCGCCTCGCGTCGGATTGCGACTCATTGGGAGTCCCTTCTTTGTCGCGCGTCGAGCGCCGCGCCGAGTTGGCGCGCCAGATGAAACTCGAGCCGAGGAACGGGACTTTGTGCGTTGAGGACGTCGTCGCGCCAGGGTCCGGGCTCGACTCGAGCGGAACTGGGCGCGGGGTCGCGCAGGGGATCATAGGCGGGCAGGGTGGAGAACCGCGCCTCGAGAGGCACGAGTAGCGATGTCGGGACCGGACGACCCGTCCCATCGAGGGGGCTCGCGCGTCGCGCGTAGAGATGACGCGCGGAGGCCAGTCCCACTTCGCCCGTCGCCGTCACGCCTTCGAGCAGGATATAGCGGTCCTCGGGCATGTCGGGCATGGCACCGTCGATCAGCGGTCGTGACAGTCGACCCAGATCGAGACCCTGCTCGGAGTTTCGGGCGACATCCGCTGCGGCGATGGTCACCAGGTCAGACGAGTGGGTCGTACTCGAGGTGGGTCGCGCTAGATGAGCGGCGGCGCGCAGCGTGGGCGCGACATCGATCAGGCCTGCCAGGTGCGGGGAGACTGCAGCCGGGGTGGGGCCCGCACTTACTGGAGGACGCCAGATGAGCGGCACACGATGCGATTGCCAGCCGATTGTGTGATTGACGCCGGCGCCGTCGATCGCCTTGGGCTCACTCTCACCTCGCAGAGCCAGGAAGAGAATTCCCAGCCCCGCCTCTTCGCGATCGAGAATCTGAGACAGCCGCGAAAGAAGACGATCGAGGTCGATCAGTCCTGCGTCGCGGTCGGCATGGATCCAGATGAACCACGGGGAGGGTGCCACCTCGATCCAGCTTCGGACCGCGTCGGACAGATCGACGCTGCCGGCACCATCCCTTCGGCTCGGTGACGCGAGACGATCGTCATAGAAGTCGAAACCCTGATCGAGCCGACGACTCCGATTGACCTGCGAGCTGGCCACGAAGGCCGCGGTCGCGTAGCCCGCCTGGGAGAGCTCTTCGGCGATGGAAGTATGGGTGTCGGCGAGAAAGCTCTGACCATCTGCTCCAATGCCATGGTCGGCTTCCGGCAGACCTGTCAGCACCGTCGCTGCAGCCGATGCCTCGCTTCGACCGGTGGAGGCCGTCCAGGCAAACAACGTACCCTGCTGGCCCAGCGCGCAGGCCGACCCACCCGCATCGCTGGCCCCGCCGAAACAGCTCAGCCTGTCCGCGCTCAGTCGATCCACGGTGATCAGGACCAGATTTGGCTTGCCAGGACCCTCTGCCTGGCACCCCAAGAGTCCCACGGCGACGCTGAGCAGACAAAGGGCGACCACCACGGCATCCGCGCGCAGTTCCCCGACCGAGATTGTTTTCATGCTGCAGGGCATAGCGAAAAAGACGTGCGATGTTCTCCCCATGCTCTGCAACTTTCATAGCGCTGTGGTGGACGTTCTCGATTTCGATGCCGCGACGAGCGACTACGCGAGATTGCTCGGCCAGCAACCGGCCTGGATCGAGGCCAACGTCGAGCGTCGCACGCAGAGTGCGCTGTTTGCGCTGTCCAACATGATCCTCGAGCTTCGTGGGACAGAAAACACGATTGAAGGCCATGCGAAGGGATTGGCGGGGATCCGACTGGGTTGTGACGAGCTCGATCGATTCATGGGCCAGCTGGAGAGCCGTGGCATATCGACCGGACCGGCTGTTGTCGAGAAGGCGACCGAACAGGGCGGAGAATCGGCCCGGACCTGGGTCTCGACGGTCGTGGACACGGCGGCGAGTCGTTCGATCTCGGTCGAGCTGATCTCGGATGAGGCCGGATCCATCCCGAAGTGGACGGATCGTGGATCGGATCGAGCGCCGCCGCTGGCGGTCGATCCGCAGAGCGCGATCCGAGCGCTCGATCACGTCGTCGTGTTCAGCTCCAACGTCGAAGCGACCCGCGACTTCTACGCTGACGGCCTTGGCATCCGGCTGGCGCTCGATCGAACCTTCGAGGATCGAGGCGTGCGGCTACTCTTTCTTCGGATCGCTGGCGTGACAATCGAAATCGGGGGTCGACTCGGCGCGGAAGCCCAGACGGATGCGACCGACCGATTCGGGGGTCTGGCGTGGCAGGTGCCAGACATCGACGCGATCCAATCGAGACTGAAAGCGGATCGCTTCGATGTTTCGGAGATCAGGCACGGTAACAAGCCAGGCACCCGGGTTTGCACGGTGCGCGATCCCGTTCACGACGTTCCCACGCTCCTGATCGAGCCGCTCTCGTGACGGCCGCCCTGCGCTGGTAAGCTCATCCGACGCACGCGCGCCCTCTCAGCCTGGAGACCCCCGACCATGGATCCCATCGACGCGGGACTGGATCGACCGGAAGACCTCGAAGCCGCCATCCTCGAACTCAAATGCGAGAAGGG
>JAQBEG010000711.1:0-2524 GCA_032123985.1 Deltaproteobacteria bacterium | reverse complement strand
GCCTCGTAGCCCGGTCGCGATTGTCGCATCGCGGTGACTCCAAGATCGCCTCGGGACCAGCGTCCGAAGAGATAGGGTTGCCCGAGGCTCGCCTCGACGCCGGCATCGAGGAAGGAGGCAAATGCGCGAATGCTCAAACGTCGAGCTTCACCGGTGAAGTTCCGCCAGACGAGTCCAGCCTGGACGCGAGGGCCATCTTCGGTGCCATAACCGATCGAGCCTCGCAGCGATCTTGGCGGCGCTTCTTCGACGCGAACTTCGATATCGTAGCGGCTCTGCGACGGCGCGTCAGAACCGACCGGGCTGGCGGGCGATGCGGCGATGGTGACCACGCGGAAGAGGTTCGTACCTACCAGACGTCGTTCGCTCTTGTTCAGGCTCGAGGTCGAGAAACGCTCGCCCCGCTCGAAGAGAAGCTCCCTCAGCACGATCTTCTCGTCGATCCTCTCGAGGCCAACACGACTCGAATCACACCGACGAACGTGCGAGGGCCAAGCTTCAGAGACCAGTCCACCCTTGCTGTACCCGCCAAAGGGTCAACCACTGCGCCCCCTTTGATCAGTGCCGAGGGGAAGCCTAAATCGCCGCACGCTTCGAGCAGCGCGGTTCGACGCGCTCGATAGAGAGCGGATCCGAAAGCCTCTCCGGGGACGAAATCGACATGCTTTCGAAGCTGTTCGAGTTCGTCTTCGGAGGGCGCCAAATCACCGGTTTCGTCCGAAACAATCTCGAGCGACCAGGCCTCGAGGGTCACGCCCCGCCCTTCTTTTACGTCGAATTCGACGACGACATGGCCGTTGGGCAGCGTGTCGACCTGCGTGCTCACCTGAGCACTGAAGTAGCCAATCTCCGAATAGGCCTCGACGATCCTGTCGACGTCCTCCTCGAGCACGAAGTCGTCCAGGCGGTTCTTGGGTTTCCAGAACCTCAGGCGAAATCGGGGTTGTACGGACGTCACGATACGATCTTCGAGAACATCCTCTTTGAAGGCCGTGACACCCGTCCATCGAATGTGATCCACAACGGGTCCTGAGGACAGGTCGAGAAGCTCGTCGCTGTCGGCGTTCGTGACCTCGGCGGGCGGATCGACCTGCTCGCTCTCGACTGCTCGATCGGCCCCACTCGCCTCGATGCTGGAGAGCGTCAGACCGATGCAGATGCCCAGTAAAGTGGCGGTGAATGCGCATTTTCGCGATTGAGTGTGACTCGACATCGGAGTTCAATGAATCCATCGACTCGAGTTTTGGTCGTTCATTTCGCGAGTCGTCCCCTCGACATGGACTGCCTACGTTGCGGCCAGCCAGTCCAGCGCGAACCATATGATGACAGATTCGCCGCACCCAGGTCGCGCTCCGAACGCCGGGGCCGTACGATCAGGGCGCAAGGCCCAGCACGATCGTCGGCATGAGCTGTCCCAGTTGCGATTGGGTCGGAATTCAACGTGTGGGTTGGCGCGCAACAATCGGATGCGTCCGTATTCGGTGTAGGCCGTTTAGCCTAGGGTTCGCGCGTCACCACCAAGCGAGGTCCAGAATCGCCAATGGCCGAATACGTCGACGCTCTCTCCTATCTGCAACTCGTCGCCCTCTGCGGAGCCGTGCTTGGCGGACTCATCGCCGTGGCGACTGCAGTCGCGTTCGTGCTCGAAGCGCAGCTCGGCTCTACTCGACGCATCTTCGACCTGCCACTGGCCGAAGGCCAACTCCGCTGGGAGCTGATCGGGACGCTTCGTTTTCTGGTGTTGGGCTCGTTCGCCTTCGCGGGCCTGCTCTGGGTAGCGCCCTTCGCGGAGGAATCTCTGTTCTCGGTGGCGACGACGTTCTTCGTCTGTTGGGCGGGCTTCGAAGTCTACTACTGGGGCCTGCATCGCCTGATGCATTTTCGTCCCGTCTATCGGTTTCATCGCTATCACCACGAGTCTCGAGTCACGTCGCCCTTGACCGGCTATTCGATGAGCACCGTCGAGTCGCTGGGATGGTTGGTCGGGTTGATCGGCGTTCCGTTGCTGCTGGCGCTGGTGACGCCCATCAGCCTCATCGGCCTGCTCGCCTATCATGCGCTCTATCAGGTTCCGGGAAACATCATCGGCCATGCGAACGTCGATTTCTTCCCCGCCGCGATAGAGGATCGAATCAATTCATGGATCACCCACCCGACCACCTACCACTGCTTACATCACGCGCGGTTCAACAACCACTACAGCTTCGGTAGTACCTTCATGGATCGCCTTCTCGGCACGGAATGGACGGACTGGCCGGAACTCCACGCGCGGGTGATCCGCGGAGAACCGCTCGAGAAGCTCTCCGTCCGGGGAACGTCCTAGCCCAGATCCGTCATTGGTTGTGTCTGCTGTGAATACGAGACCGGCACGGCGCGGTTTTCGTGAAATCAAGCGAAGCCTTCGTTCGTCTCGCCTCGACCCACTGACGATCTCAGAAGTGAGGATTCGCACGCACTCCGATTCGAGGGCGAGCCATTCACGAAACCCGCGCTGTGCCGGCCTCGGGACGAGCACCAACCACCG
>JAQBEG010000710.1:0-3510 GCA_032123985.1 Deltaproteobacteria bacterium | reverse complement strand
CACCCCGATGGAAAAGGACGAGCTTCTGGCGTTCTTCCGCACTGAGATCGGGGGAGAGGATCCGTTCTACAATCCGAACCTCGACTTGCGTTGCCGGTTTCCGACGTTTTTGGAGCCGTTTCACCTGAGTTGATGGAAGCGGTCGGTGTCGGGCACCTAGCCCCGATCCATCATTGCGGTGGTTGGTGCTCGTCCCGAGGCCGGCACGGCGTGCATTTCGTGAATGGCTCGCCCTCGAATCGGAGTGCGTGCGAATCCTCACTGCTGAGATCATCGGTGGGTCGAGGCGAGACGACCGAAGGCTGCGCTTGATTTCACGAAAACCGCGCCGTGCCGGTCTCGTATTCACAGCAGACACGACCCATGACGGATCGGGGCTAACCGGTCACGGATCTTCGCGTCGAGGCCGACTCACCTGAATCCCGCCTACGGGTCCGAGCAAGCGGAGTCCGTCCGGCAGGATCCAGGAGGCGATTGTCGACAGCGGAGCGAGTCCAGATGTAATCGCCGTACCGAGACTGTTGATGATCGTTCCGTCTGGCAATACGCTCGTTATGCCAGTCGAATCGTCCGCGAGTTCAATGACATCTCGCAACCCTATTCCTGTCTTTGCGTCCAACGCAACCAGTGAAGACTCTACGAGCCACGGAATCCTTCGCCCAAGATGGGTTTCATATCCATAGGCGACGGGCACGAGAACCACGTTACCGACCACAGTGGGATTCCCGTTCCCAATCGCGACCGGGTCTCCGAGTAGCCAGCTGGATGGTAGCGCCGCCTCGGCAAGCGATTGCAGATCACTCTGCCAGCGGACCTGCCCCTTCTCCGTCATCGCAATGAGAGCAGGACCGTAGGCCTGGAGTGAATAGACATCTCCATTCGTCCCGACGGCCGCCGCAGCTGACGTCGACTTTGTCTGGAGCTGCCAGCGAAGCGCGCCCGATCGAGCATCGATCGCGTAGAAGAGGCCGACCTCGTCGCTGACGTAGACGACATCTCCTGACAACGAAAGCGAAGGGCTCGAGCCGCTCCCGGGTCCCATCTCGGTCATGTATGCAATCTCGATCTCGACGCGCCCCCGATCGGTGAAGAGATCGAGGGCATAGAGCGCGCCCTTTCCTTCGTTCGTCGAAGTCGCGGCAACGAAGACCCGACCGGAATCCAGATCGATCGCAGGCGTATTGGACGACCGCATCGATCCACCAAAAAGAAGCTGCCACGCCCATTCGCGAATTTCCGGGTCGACCAAACCCCCTGTGAATACAGAATCGGGCATCGGCACGGTCGTCGATGGCGGAGGCAATCGTCCGGGCAGGCGCATCGGTTCGGCCAGCGATCGACCCGTCTCCCGATCGACGACGACGACGTCGCCAAAATTCGTCACGCCGAGAACATCGCCGTCCCGGGTGAAGATCGCTGTCGTGAGCGCGTTCACCGGAAGCACGTCGGACGCCTTCCAGTCGCCGACTTGAATCGGCGGAAGCGGAACGACCCATTTCACATCGCCGTTGCCTCGGAACGCGAAGAGTTGATTGCAATCTCCGATATAGAGGTCGCCCTGGTTGTCGACGATCGCACTCGACAGGATGGCGCATGGATCGACACCCTGGCTCGGATCCTGCCACGGCTCGGACTGCCAGAGCAGATCGCCGTCCAGATCGAATGCGTGGAGATTCGAGTTCCCCGATGCGCGCCCGGTCGTCACATAGAGCGTTTGACCATCAGGGCTCATCGTCGGCGCTGTAAGGACCGCGGAACCGGGTAGCGCGGTCCAGACGCGATACTCACCAGCAAGATCGGCTTTGCGAACCAGCTTTCGATTTCCGGGGTCGCGATGAAGCGTGGCCCAACCGCCTGGCGAATACACATCTTCCGCACGGAGTTCGCCACCGACGACGAGCGTCGCCAGCACGAGCAGGGTGACGAGCGATTGGGACATGTTTGCCTTTCCGGAGGTCGCGGATGATGACTGAGGTCGATGCAGAAGGCCAAGACACCGAGTTTGATCTAGACCAGCCCCATTCGAGATGCGTACTGCGGCCACGATCGCTCGGCGGCGCGCATCATCGCGGGGTACACGATGAGATGACGAAACGGACCAATCGCAGTCATGTAGACGCGGCCGAGAAATCCCCGCGGCTTCACATAGACGGCCATTTGAGGCGCCCAGGCGGTGGGTGAAGCTCGATCCTCGACAAACACTCTTCCGAGATGCATCAATGCATGGACCGTTGCGTTCTCGATTTCGAAGAGCGCTTCTTCTTCCTCAGAATAGACGGGCCGAAACCCCCCGACCGATCGTTCACCCGGGTCGCCCTTCCCGAGTCTCTCGGGAACCGGCTCTTCATCTCGATCCCATCCGAATAATTGCCCCAGCCATCCACGCAGACGAAAGAGTTGCGCTGCCATTCCACGACCGCGAACCAGCTCGGACTGCATCTCGGACAGAAAATCGAGAAAGGTCGGCAGCGGAATGTCCGCACGCAATTGGACTGGAAAACGCCATACGTCGAGCAGCTCGAAATCCGCGGCGAAGGCGTGTACTCGCCAGGGTTGGGCATTGTGATCCTCGATCGAACGACGCATGAAACCTCCGGACGCACCGCGCCCGATGATACCCGTGACTGTCATCACCGGGAGTGGCTGCGGCGGTGCCGATCCGAGGGTTTCGAACCAGACCGGGAGTGGACAATCTTGGCGATCCCCCTACGCGCCGTACACGGTCGTGAGTACCAGCTGCTCAATGAAGCGCATCGCGCCCGCAACAAAGGGCGCGACCGGGCCGCAATTCGGCTCTATCGGCGAATTCTCGTCGAGAATCCCCGCAACCTCGAAGTTGCCCTCCGCGTAGCGCCGATGCTCGCCTGGGCCGGCGAGGGATTCGAAGCCTGGCAGCTCTATAGACGCGTCGCGCTCGAACACGTACGGAACAAGAAGTACACGGAATGCCTCGTCGTCTACCGCGAAGCCTGCCGATTCGTTCCCTTCGAATTCGAAGCGTGGCGGCTCTGTGCAGAACTCCAGCTAAAAATGAATCGGGCAGACGGGGCGTTCGAGACGTTGATCGATGGACGTATGAATTTTGGCGGCCCGCAGACTAGAGCCCAGGCGATAGCGCTCCTCACTCGCGCGCGAGAGATCGAACCGTGGGACGACCATCTGCTCCTCGATCTGGCGACACTCTACGCCGCCAATGATCAGGCGGATCTTGCACTCGAATTGCTATCGACCCTGTCGTGTCGAGTCAGTGGCTTGATGCTACGCCGCGTTCGACTTCTGCAGCTTCGATTGACTCTATCGTTCCGCTTTTTCTATCTTTGGGTTCGCGCCTTCGGCGAGGCCGATATCGAGCCGCCCGCTGCGCTCGACGATCCAGTTCCCGTCGAAACAAACGAATCGCCGCGCCTTCGTCGGGTCGAATCCCGAACCGCGTAACTGCGCAAACGCGCAGTTAGCGAACCAGCACGCGTCGACACTGCGGACACTGAATGAGCGCGTCTTCCGGCATAG
>JAQBEG010000709.1:0-5186 GCA_032123985.1 Deltaproteobacteria bacterium | reverse complement strand
CGACCGGGGCGAGAACCTGGATCCTGGTCCCGTCCGGAAGAGCGAGTACGCGGTCGACCATCTCTTCCAACGCCTGGCTCGAAATCGGCGACTCGCATTTCAAGCAATAGGCTGTGCCTGCACGCGCGTAAAGCAAACGTAGATAGTCGGCGATCTCTGTAATCGTCCCGACCGTGCTTCGCGGACTACGGCCGACGCTCTTTTGTTCGATGGCGACGGCCGGGGAGAGTCCTTCGATCGACTCGACATCGGGTCGTGCCAGCTGGTCCAGAAACTGACGGGCGTACGTCGACAGGCTCTCGACATAACGCCGCTGGCCTTCTGCATAGAGAGTATCGAACGCGAGGCTCGATTTTCCCGACCCGGAAGGACCCGTGATGACGACAAAGCGGTCACGCGGAATGCGAAGGTCGAAGCCTTGAAGGTTGTGAGTACGCGCGCCGTGAATGCTGATGGCTTCGGGGCTACCACTTCGCGCGAGTGCGGCGATGGTCTCGAAGTCGCGTTTCTGCTCGGGTCGAGGTGGCCGCGAGAGGGGTCCTGGGGGCGTGTCAGCCACCAAAGCCGACCTTGCGATCGATGTAGGTCTGACCGCGCAGGACTTCGATCCACTTGGTGTATTCGAGTTCGGTCTTACGTTGGTAGACCTCGTTCTGAAGCTTAGTCTTGACCTGTCCGAATTCGATTCGTTGGAATTCACGTCGGTCGACGACCTGGAGCAGATTACAGCCGAAGGGCATTTCTATGACCGGGCTCATGTCGCCACGATTCAGGCCTTGGATCGTATCGGACATCCAGCTCGCGAGATCCTCTCGATGCATCCAGCCGAGTTCGCCACCCCGTTCGGGATTCAAGTCTGAAACGACCTGAGCGATCTCGACGAACTCGACCTTACCGGACTCGATTTGTGCGCGCGCGTCGCGCAGGATCACACACGCGTCTGCACTCGAACTCGCTTTCGGACCCTCCGACATCACGAGAATATGTCGCAGATGGATTTCTTCGCCGCCGGCGCGCTGATCGCCAAACTCTTCGTCGTAGAGAGCCTGGACTTCGTCGTCGGTGATCTGAACGCGCGAGCGCACCATTGCATTCACAACCTTGCTCCGTTCGATTTCGCCGCGAATCTTGGTCCGGTACTCTTCGACGGTCAGGCCATGGCTGGCGATGCTCGCCAGCAGTTGATCGATCGTGAGTTCGTTGTCGGCCGCGATGGCGCCGACCGCAGCATCCACTTCTTCCCGGTCGGCGCTGAGCTCGAGTCGTTCGACGACGGAGCTGAGAAGTCGATTCTCGATCAATCTTTCGAGCGCGTCCTTTCGAACCGTGGCGATTTCGGCCTCGGGAGCGCCCGCTTTCCGCAGGCGTTCTTCGACCGGCCCCGCGAGTTCCATGACTTCGGAAGCGAGCACGATCTCGTTGCCGACCTGAGCCGCGATGCCTTCGACCAGTCGCTGGGCGTTTGCGGTCGAGACGAGGGACGCGACGGCTGCCGTCGTGAAGAGCACGAGCCGTGAACGGAGCGCGAACGAACGCAATTTAGACAAGAAACAGGCCTCCGGGGACTCGCGACCCCGTGGCCACGAATCAGGTCGAGATGGTAGCGACGCTCGCGGCGCCCGTCTGGTTCACCCGGGTCTTCCGATCGATCTCAGCCGAGTTCCAACGCGAGGGGTCGACGGTTTGCGCTTCCAGAGTCGGTAGCGACTCGACAAGCAGCGTGATCGTCGCGGAGTTGATCGCATCACTGGCCCAATCCGCGAGCAGGACTTCGAGTTGGGCGTCGGTTTCGCAGCCCAGAATCGGATGAACGCCCGGAAGTTCCCTGGCGAAGGCAAGATACAGGGCGTGGGGTGGCACGCCGACCCGCGAAGCGCAGGCGCGAATTGCCTGCATGGGGGCCACGAGATCGAGCAGCGAAGGCGGCAGTGTTTCGGGCTCGAGATGGGCGACGCCCTGCAGGAAGATGCTGTGAACATAGACCGTGCGACCCAGTTCGCGCGCGCGCGGGAAGAAGCCTTGTCGATGGAGCCTCAGGTCGAGCAGGCTCGATGCGACCTGGAGCACTTCGATGTCGGGGTCTTGTAGCGCTGCCCAGGCTTCTTCGGGCGTGGCCGCCGCGACGCCGAGCACGCCGATCCGTCCGGCGTCCCGCTCGGCGAGGAGCCCTCGCCAGAGGCGGCCGCCGCAGGCGTGTCGATGAGCGAAGCGATGAAGCATCAGCACGGGTAGCGCGTCGGTGGCGAGCGCCCTTCGACTGGCTTCGAGACTCTTCGAAAGGCCCTCGAGCATCTCTGCGATTCCCTGGCCTTCGCGATGGACGTCGGAGTCGAGCTTGGTGATGACACGCCATCCCTCGCCGGACGAGATCGCGCGACCAATTCGAGCTTCGCTCTCGCCGTAGGCGCGCGCGGTGTCGATCGTGCACACGCCGGATGCTCTGGCGCGCGCAAGCATCGCTTCGAGCTCCGATGCGTCGGGCTCTCCGTATTTGTTGGCGATTCCATAGGGCATGCCCCACTGTGCGCTGCCGAGGGCGAGACGGCGAGGATCACGAGTTCGCATCCCCTCCCAGGTAGAGAGATCCATCACTGCCACGTGGTCCATCCTTCATCGAATATCGGCTGAATAAGCATCAGCCTTCCTCCGTTGCCTTCGGGTCGATATGTCGGTTCATCGCGGCGATCTCAGGATGCGCGTCGAGATGTGCAACCATCGCCGGGTAGTCAATCGTGTCCGCCTCGCGTCCAAACACTCGGAATGCGCTGCGCGCCATCGCGAGGTCTTCGTAGGTATCGACCGTCCAACGCCAGTCGGGACGACTTGGCCAGGCCGAAGGCGTCGGGGTTTCGCAGACCTTCGCATTCCCAGACGCGTTGCTTGCAAGCCAACTCATCACATGCGTGCGGTGATAGGACTCTTCCTCGGGAATTTCATTGTCGGCGCGTCGTAGTGCGGAAAGGCGAACCAGTTCGACGCCGTACCCGAGCGGTAATCTCGGCGTTGTCGCGGATCGCTCGTGCATTTCTTCGGACGGATCGGCGATCGGGAGCCCCCCGCAGAAGCAAATCGCGTCGGCGTGCTTCGACTCCGAACTGGCATCGCGTGCGTCCAGGAGCGCATCGATGAGCTTGGCGTCGAGAAAAGGATTGTCGGCGGTGACGCGAACGATCCATTCCGCCTTGGCCTCCGTGCCAATTGCCAGAAATCGCGACAGGACGTTGGTTCGCGCACCGCGGAAAACGCGAAGCCCGAGTTCGAAGCCCCAGGCCTCGGTCACGTCGTCGGTCGGGTGCGAGCTGGTCGCAAGCCACCACTCGTCGACGCGCGCGCCGCCGATTCGCGCCCACAGCTGCGCCAACAACGGGCGACCGCCAAGCGGCGCAATGATCTTGCCGGGCAGTCTCTCCGAGCCCATGCGCGCTTGGATGACGCCGATCGTCTTTCCCAATACTGCCCTTTCCAGATCGAACGGACCCTCATTTCCGCCGATTCGCCTAAAAAAGAAGGAGATCATCGCCAGAGTCCGTCGTGGTCCAATCGGCAGAACAGCGGCAGGAACTTCGCAGAAATCACGTTTAAGCATTCGAATAAGCAGAAGTTTCATATTTCGAACATAAATGATTAATAAATCAGAATCATATCAATGCCCATTTTGGGATCTCGGGAATAGAGTGAAAACTGCAATCAGATTAATAAATCAGATATAGTGTCAGCATGTCGCGTACTAAGCTCGAGAATGCCGAGTCAAGACTGCTCGCAGCGGGCCTGAGCCTCTTCGCGCAGCATGGCAGCGAGCGCGTCAACAGCAACACGATCGCCCGCCGGGCCCGATTGGGTATAGGCACTTTCTATTCCCATTTTTCAGACAAGCATGCCCTGCTGCGCGAGATCGAACTGAGAACCCTGACCGGCATCCGCGAGGCGCGCCTCGCCGCGATCCGCAAAGCCGGCGCCGATCGGCTGGAACAAGTCCGCCGGTCGATCGAAGCCGCCGTCCATTTCGCCGAACAGCACCCCGAGGCCTACCGCGTGACATTGGGCCGCGAGCGCGCCGGATCAGCCCGGCGGGGTCCAATCCTTTCGGAGTCGAGTCGGCCGACGGCCGAGGCGCTTCGCCAGTTGCAGAGGAAGAACCAGGTTCCGGCGGAACTCGATGTGGATCTCGCCGCCCGTGCCTATCTATCGATGGAGGTTGGGACATTGCTCTGGTGGCTGGAAGATCCGAGTCGGGCGAGTGCGGAGGATCTCGTCGATACGCTCGCACGGCTGCATCCGATTTCGACGGGTGCGCGTCCGCTTCCCTAGCGAATGGTTCGGGACCGAAAGCGCGTCTAGTCTGCGGCCAGACGCCTGGCTGCCTCGAGATCACGCGGCAAGCTACGAGCCGCCAGGATGAACATCAAAACGCCGATCGACGCGATCATGCCGACGATTATCATCGCGTAGCGCAGCCCATCGTCTCCGTAGGTCTTGGTAAAGAAGTCGCTCAGCAGGCCGGCAGTCAACGGTCCCATCCCGAGCCCGATCAGGTTCAAGACGAAAAAGAGAATCGCGGAGGTCAATGCGCGCATCGCGGGCGGCACGAGCGAATGCGCAATCGCAAGGCACGGTCCGAGGTAGGTGTTGATCAGAATGGTGACGACGAACATCAGGCCGATCACAATCGTCGTGTTCTCGAGCAGGAGATAGGGAATGCTCAGCGGGAAAGCGAGGGCACCTGCGAGCGCCGGAATCCAGAAGTACCAGCGCTTGTCTGTCGCCCCTAATCGATCGGCGAGATAACCGCCGAGAAGTGTGCCGAGGATCCCTCCCCCGCCGCCGAAAATCGCGAGCAGGACGCCGACATTGGCGACTTCGAGTCCGTGGCTGCGCATCAGGAAGGAAGGCGTGAAGTTACCGTTGCCATAGCCGGCGAAGGCTGTGAGGCCGGCACCGGCGGAGAGATACCAGAAGGATCGATACCCGGAGAGGACGCGAAAAGTTTCGCCGAGCGTGGGTTTGTACCGCGCCTGGGCACTGGACTCCCATCGTCCGCGCTCGGGTTCCTTGACGGTGAAGAAGAATAGGATTGCGAAGATCACACCCGGAAGGCCGACAGCCATGAAGGCCACGCGCCAGCCAAGCGCCTGGCTGATGAAGCCACCAGCGAGAAAGCCAATCAGGACACCAAGATGGACACCGGT
>JAQBEG010000708.1:0-6821 GCA_032123985.1 Deltaproteobacteria bacterium | reverse complement strand
CCGACCGTGCGCTACCGCGTGGTGCCGAAGTACGGCGAGCCCTTCGAGATCGAAAGTCCCGCGGCACTCCCTGAAACGTCGGAGATCAGCGAGATCCAGGAGCCGATCGTGCTCGCGACGATCCACGTGCCGTCAGATCATCTCGGCGCGGTATTGGGTCTCTGCCAGGACCGTCGTGGCGTCCAAAAAGATATGGGTGTGCACGGCGCGCGCGTGCAGGTCCGCTACGAGCTGCCCTTGAACGAGATCGTGACGGATTTTCATGATCGATTGAAGACTGCGACGCGGGGATACGGATCCTTCGATTACGAACTGGTCGGCTTTCGCCCCGCCGATCTCGTCAAGCTCGATGTTCTCGTGAATGGCGATCCCGTGGATGCACTCTCACTCATCGTCCACAAAGATAAATCCTACAAGCGCGGATCCGAGCTGGCGAAGAAGCTAAAGGAATTCATTCCGCGACAGCAATTCCCGATCGCAATTCAAGCCGCGGTCGGCACCCGAGTCATTGCCCGGACGACGGTTCGCGCGGTCAGAAAGAACGTTCTCGCTAAATGCTACGGCGGAGACATCACACGAAAGCGCAAACTGCTGGAAAAGCAGAAGGCGGGAAAGAAGCGAATGAAAATGGTGGGCTCGGTCGAGATTCCTCAGGAGGCCTTTCTTGCCGCATTGCGATTGGGGGACGAGTAATCGTGTCCGAACCTGTTGAACCCGCAGATCGTCAACTCGAGCCTCCGGCAACGCGGGCCGGCTCCAGAGTTGCATCGATTGTCGACCAGGTCGTCACGCTCGTCATCGCGATCATGATTGCGCTCGCCATTCGCCAGTTCCTGGTCGAGCCATTTCGGATCCCATCCGGTTCGATGTTCCCGACGCTCTTGATCGGAGATCATCTCTTCGTAAACAAGCTCGCGTATGGTCCGAGCGTGCCATTCACGGACCTCCGGTTGCCTGGATTCTCCGAGCCGAAGCGGGGTGATGTGGTGGTCTTCAAAGTCGCCCGACCGCAGAACAAGATTGGCGGACGAGACATCAAGCCAGTCGATCTGGCACCGGCGGGCGCGCCGACTGAAGATTTCGTGAAGAGATTGGTAGGGCTGCCAGGTGACCGGGTCGATTGGCGCGGCGGCCGGGTATTCATCAACAATGTTCCACTCGAACTCAGCGCAACGGACGAGCAGTTCGTGGACGAATCCGGCGTGCATTATCCGATTAGCTGGGAGGACCTTGGCGACTGTCGTCATGCCGTTCTCGACGACCCTCGGCCACGCAGTCCGCGGGAATCACGTCTCGATCGGGGCACCTGGATAGTCGAGCCGGGTCGTTATTTCATGATGGGCGACAACCGTGACAACTCGAATGACAGCCGGGGCTGGGGCACTGTGCGCTACGAAGAACTCAAGGGCCCCGCTTTCATCCTGTATTGGTCCTGGAATGTGAATGGCAACATGCTCTCGTTCTTCAATCCGGTGAATTGGTTCAATGCGGAGAAGCGCTGGGACCGGGTTTTCAAGCCGGTTCACTGTGACTCGAAGCCGGCCGCGTGACCTCCATCGAGGTTCCGTCGATCAAGTTTTTTGAGGCGAGTCCCGAGGGTGAGTCGATAGGAATGGCCGCGCGCGGATAAGTTCGACAAACGATTGCCTCCGCGTCATGTTGCGGTATTCTCCCGGCCGACCATCATCGTCCTTTAAGCCCGTCCAGCGAGTCGGGGAAGGACGGAGGCCTTGGCTTGGCGCAGATCGACGGACCCCCCGACACGCCACCCGAAGTGGCCCAATCCGCAACGCAGTCCGCCCTTGCGAAGGCTCCCGGATTTGATCCCTCCGGCGAGCGCAGCTCCCGAGAACGCACCATTCTCGACGATCAAGCGATTCGCCGTGCCCTGATGCGCATCGCGCACGAGATTCTCGAGAGCACGGACGATTCAGCGAGTCTCTATCTGGTTGCGATTCCAAATGGCGGAGTCCCCCTAGGACGCATTCTGGCGGACAACCTCGAGAGCTTGAGCGGACTTCGGGCGCCGCTTGGGATTCTGGACACCACACTCTATCGCGATGATCTATCGACTCACGCCAGCCGGCCGAGGCTGCGCCGGACGGAAATGCCGTCCTCCGTCGATGATCGAGTGGTCGTACTGGTCGAGGACGTCGTGAGTACCGGCAGGACCATCCGAGCCGCAATGGATGCTCTGATGGACTTCGGTCGGCCCTCTCATGTTCGGGTTGTCGCGCTCGTGGATAGGGGCCATCGGGAACTGCCGATCAAGATCGACTTTGTGGGAAAGAACATCCCGACCCAACCCAATGAAAAGGTGATCTTTCAGGCCGATGAGCCCGATGACACTGAGCAGGCGGACGGATCGAGTGTCGGAAAGCTTCATCTGATCGTTCGCGCGGGGGAGGGCTCGTGATCGGTCGAGACATACTTGGGATCGAAGATCTCTCACGATCCGATATCGAGCTGATCCTCGAGACCGCCGAACGCATGCAAGAGATCGGCAGCCGCGAGGTCAAAAAGGTGCCGACCCTGCGAGGTCGCACGCTCATCAACCTTTTCTTCGAACCGTCGACGCGAACCCAGACGAGCTTCGAGATCGCCGGCAAGCGCTTGGCGGCGGATGTCGTGAACTTCTCTGTCTCGGATTCCAGCGTGTCGAAGAGAGAAACGCTGCTCGATACGGCAAAAACCCTGGACGCCATGGATCCCGACGTCGTCGTCGTCCGCCACAAAGTTGCAGGGGTGCCCCATCGACTGGCGGAAGTCCTCGAAGCGCCGGTCATCAATGCCGGGGACGGTGCTCACGAGCATCCGTCTCAGGCCTTGCTCGACATGCTGACCGTGAAGGAGCAGAAGGGGGCGATCGAAGGGCTGACCGTCGCCATCGTCGGCGACATTGCTCATAGCCGAGTCGCGCGATCAAATATCTACGGCTTCTCGAAGCTCGGTGCCGAAGTCCGAGTCGCCGGTCCGCCCACGATGTTGCCTGCCGATGTCGAGTCGCTCGGTGTGAAGGCCTATACGAATCTTCGAGAGGCCATCGAGGGCGCCGATGTGGTAATGGCGCTTCGAATTCAAATGGAGCGCCTCGATGGGGCCTGCTTCCCGAGCGTCCGAGAGTACGCGGCGACGTTTGGTCTCGATCGCGCGAAGCTCCGCTACGCAAAGGAAGATGCCATCGTCATGCATCCCGGGCCGGTCAACCGCGGTGTCGAACTCGCTGACGAACTCGCGGATCATCGACCCAGCGTGATCCTCGATCAGGTGCGCAATGGCGTCGCGTTGCGAATGGCGCTGCTCTATCTCGTCGCCGGTCGGCCCGTCCGCGAGGCCTCCGTAATAAACGAAAGAGTCGAAAGGGGAGGACGCTAGGTCCATGGCGCGATTGCTGATTCGCAATGGGAGGCTTCTCGATCCGAGTCAAGAAATGGATGCCGAAGTCGATTGCCTCGTCGAAGATGGTCGAATCGTAGGCATCGGTACTGATCTGCCTAGCGAGGGTGCAGAGTTCCTGGACGCCGAAGGCGCCTGGATCGCACCCGGATTCATCGATATCCACACCCACCTGCGTGAGCCGGGTCAGGAATACAAAGAAGATCTAGCGAGTGGCGGTACGGCCGCCGTGGCGGGCGGTTTCACGCAGGTCGCGTGTATGGCGAATACCGATCCCGTCAATGACGACCCCTCCGTGACCAGATACATTCTCGATCGGGCCGAAAAAGACTCTCCGGCCAAGATCCGTCCGATCGCTGCGGCAACCCGCCGACTCGAGGGGCGGGTGATGACGGAGATGATGGCGCTGCGAGAAGCGGGCGCCGTGGCGTTCAGCGACGATGGCGCGACGATCATGGATGCAGGCGTGATGAGACGCGTGCTCGAATATTCGACACTCGCGGACGCGCCGGTCATCGTTCACGCGGAGGACTGCCACCTACGTGGGGCTGGTGTCGTCAACGAGGGGCGGGTAGCGACTCGTCTCGGCCTGCCCGGTAATCCGGTGGCCGCCGAAGAGATCATGGTCGCGCGCGACATTCGGCTGGCCGAACTTACGCGGGCCCATCTGCATATCGCTCATGTCTCGTCGGCCGGCTCCGTTGAATTGATCCGGCGGGCGCGCGAATCGGGCATTCGCGTTACGGCCGAGGTCACGCCGCATCACCTCACCCTGACCGATGAGGCGACGATGGGATTCGATACGAACACACGCGTTGCGCCGCCACTGCGCAGTGCGGCCGATATCGAGGCTCTTCGCGCGGGGCTCGCCGAGGGTGTGATCGACGTAATGGCGACGGATCATGCCCCGCACGCGGTCTATGAAAAAGAGGTCGAATTCACAGAGGCCCCGCCCGGGATGATCGGTCTGGAAACGGCGATTGCGGTTACACTCGAACTGGTTCGCGAGAATGTCTTGACCCCGCTCGAGTTCGTACGACGATGGTCGACCAATCCGGCGCGACTGCTCAATATCGAGGGTGGCAGCCTGGCTGTGGGATGCGCTGGGGATATCGTGTTGGTGAATCCCGATCGTGAATGGACCTATGACGCGGCTCACGGGTTTTCGAAGAGTCGGAACTCACCCTGGACGGGCCAACAAATGACCGGCCGAGTCGTTGCGACCATCGTCGATGGACGACTCGTCTTTCACCATGAACGCGGAGTGTTGATTCGATGAACGGGACGCCTGAAGAGCTACTCGGCTTGCCTGCGAGGCCGGCCGCATTGGCGTTGTCGGATGGCACGGTCTACCGCGGGCGCGCCTTCGGCGCATCCGTCGTGCGGTCGGGTGAGGTCGTCTTCAATACGAGCATCACGGGCTACCAGGAAATTGTGACCGATCCGTCCTATGCGGGACAGATCGTCGTCATGACCTATACGCAAATCGGAAACGTGGGGGTCAACGGGAACGACGACGAGTCGAGCAGGCCCTTCCTTTCCGGCTTCGTCGTCAAGGAGCTGTTCGATACACCGAGCAACTATCGCTCGGAGGGTACGCTCGACGGGAAGCTCGTGGAGGCCGGTGTGCCGGGCATTTCGGGTCTGGATACGCGCGCTCTGGTTCGTCGCATTCGCGACGGTGGCGCCCAGGTGGGTGTGCTGTCGACGGATCCAAAGGTTCAGGACGAAGAAGATCTCGTCGCTAGAGCGCGAAATGCGCCAGGGCTCGATGGGCAGGACTGGGTCGCGAAAGTAACCTGCGACGCGGCTTACGAGTTCGATGAGGGTGCCTGGCCTGGAATTCGAGGACAGCTTCCGCGTTCTGCGCGGCCGGATCGCCGACTACGGATCGTTGCCTATGACTTTGGTGTAAAGCGAAATATTCTGCGGCTCATGGTCGAGCAGGGCTTCGATATCACAGTGGTGCCAGCTACGACGCCGGCGGCGGAAGCTCTGGCCCTCGAGCCCGACGGAATTTTTCTTTCGAATGGGCCCGGCGATCCCGCCGCGGTGCAGAAGGTTCAGTCGATTGTTAGAGAGCTCGTCCAAGCAAAACCAGTTTTCGGGATTTGTCTCGGCCATCAGATCTTGGGCCTGGCGCTCGGGGGGACGACGCACAAACTAAAGTTCGGTCATCATGGCGGAAATCAACCCGGCAAGGACCTGGCGACTGGAAAAGTCGCGATCTGCGCGGAGAACCATGGCTATGCCGTGGATGCTGATAGCCTGCGGGCAGCGGGCGAACCCGTACAGATCACGCATATCAATTTGAACGACCAAACCGTCGAGGGGTTGGCCCACGAGCGCTATCCACTCTTCTCCGTGCAATATCATCCGGAGGCTTCGCCCGGTCCGCACGACGCCTCGTACTTATTTACCCGTTTCAGGGAGATGGTCGAGCGAACCGCCGACGGACAGCAGGTGACCGGAGCGGAAATATGTCATATGGCCGATCGCTCTCGTCGGGTCGACTCTCATAGCGCGGGAAAGTCGGAGTAGATCGTGCCTAGAAGAGACGACATTCATACGATTCTCGTCATCGGCTCCGGACCGATCGTGATTGGCCAGGCCTGCGAGTTCGACTACTCGGGTACACAGGCCTGCAAGGCGCTGCGCGAGGAGGGCTATCGCGTCGTCCTGGTGAACTCGAACCCCGCGACGATCATGACCGACCCCGAGACGGCGGATCGAACCTATATCGAGCCCATGACCGTGGAGAGTGTCGAACAGATCATCGAAATCGAGCGTCCGGACGCCTTGCTGCCGACGATTGGCGGCCAGACCGCCCTCAATCTCGCGATCGACCTCGCGAAAGCCGGCGTATTGGAAAAGCATGGTGTCGAGCTGATCGGTGCGAACCTGGAGGCGATCAACAAGGCGGAGGACCGAGAGCTTTTTCGTGAGGCGATGCATCGAATAGGCCTTCGAATGCCAGCATCCGGAATCGCCACGAACGTCGCCGAAGCACGCGCGATTCTGAAGCGAACGAAGTTGCCCGCGATCATCCGACCGAGCTTCACGATGGGTGGGTCGGGCGGTGGAATTTGCGAACAAGACGAAGACTTCGATCGCATGACCCAATGGGCGCTCGACCAATCGCCCACGAGCCAATGTTTGATCGAACAAAGCGTCGTCGGTTGGAAGGAATTCGAGCTCGAGGTGATGCGCGACTGCGCGGATAACGTCGTCGTCATCTGTTCGATCGAGAATTTCGATCCGATGGGCGTGCACACGGGTGATTCGATCACGGTCGCACCGGCCCAGACATTGACCGACCGCGAATATCAGGAAATGCGAGACGCCGCCGTCGCGATCATGCGCGAGATCGGCGTTGAAACTGGCGGATCGAATGTACAGTTCGGTGTCGATCCGGCGGACGGTTC
>JAQBEG010000707.1:0-3733 GCA_032123985.1 Deltaproteobacteria bacterium | reverse complement strand
GCTCATCGATGAAGGTCTCGGCTCGACTCGAGGTTCTCTCGGCCTCAGAGGAAATGGACTCGATTCCCTCTTGTTTCGCACGCTTCCCAAATGCCATATTGCCTCCTGGCCTCCGATCGAAGCCTTCGCAGTCCTAGTCATTCGCCAGACAAGGCCGCGCACAATGTGGTCTTCATCACAATCGAGCCTCCGCAGCATTTCGCTACGACTTTATGGCTCGTTGATCAAATCCCATTCCGCTCGTGTCATCTTGTAGAGCAGCGCTGTCAACGCTCCGCGCCGAGCGTTGGCTGGGATCGTCACCTCACGTTCGAATCGCATGCCGATGCGATCGCAGACTCGGCTCGACGCGGGATTGTCCGCTTGGGGGACCGAGCAAACCTCTCTAAGCCCGAGTGTCGTGAAAGACGCTTCGAGGGCGGCCAGGGCGCCTTCACTCGCGAATCCCTTGCCCCACGCTTCAGGATCAAATCGCCATCCGACTTCGACGGCGGGCAAAATTTCGGGAAGGAACATCGGGACGGAAATGCCGACGTAGCCAATCACTCGATTGCGAGCCCTCTCGCGAGCGATCCAGCAACCAAATCCGCAATCTTCCCACTCACGAATCTGAGCGTCGAGAAAGCCAGCTGTCTCTTCTCGACTGAACGCTCTTCCGTACGGGAACTGCCAGACCTCTCGGTTCGCAAAAACGACGGCTAGTTCGTCCAGGTCGTCGGATTGAAATCTTCTCAGATCGAGCCGGTCCGTCGTCACATCCGGTAGCGGGGCCTCGATCGGAGGATGGTTGGAAATTCGGTCGCGCATAGGTTCGGAGCCTCGTTGTCGAGATTGCGCCCGAGTCTACTCTTCTGTCGGTCGCCAACAAGACGAACTCAAACTCGCGAATCGGCTCCGCTCGATCCCTCGTGGTAGCGTTCGCAGATCAGGATGGAAGGGCAGCAACTCGGCGTGACGACTCACTTGCTATTCGATTTCTTTGGCACTCTCGTGGAGTATTCTGCGAGTCGGACGGAGCAGGGTTACGAACGGACCTTCGACCTACTGCGAAATGCGGGCACGGATCTCGACTACGACACATTTCTTTCTCTATGGACCAGGATCTCATCCGAGTTCGACGATGCGGCCGAGCGAAGCCATCTCGAATTTTCGATGACCGAACTTGCCCGGGCGTTCTTGGATCATTCTGTGAGTTCGGTGGGCGAGCCCTTGGTTCATGAATTCGTCGCGACCTACATATCGGAATGGAACAATGGCGTTCGCTACATCGATGGCATTGCCGAATTGCTGGAACGGCTCAGTAGGGATTTCACTCTCGCGGTCATTACCAACACGCATGATCGCGAACTCGTGCCGCGACACCTTCGGCGAATGGGCGTCGCCCCTCTGTTTCGCGAAGTCGTGACCTCTGTCGACTTTGGAATACGAAAGCCGGCGGTGGATATTTTCGAGCATGCAATCGAGCTGCTGTGCGTCTCGGCTGCGGACTGCATCTACGTCGGCGACAATTTCGAAGCCGATTATGTCGGGGCCAGATCCGCAGGAATCAGCGCGTTCCTCATCGATCCATTGAACGAAGCATCGATCGACAGCGAGGATCGACTCGAGTCGATCTTCGACATAGAGCGGAAAACCGGGAGAAGGGCGTGATCAAAGGAAGTTGTCTGTGCGAAGCGGTGTCCTACGAATGCACTCGGGAACCCGTCTGGGCCCACAATTGCCATTGTCAGCGGTGTCGAAAGACCCGAGGTGCGGCGTTCGCGTCGAACCTCTTCGTTCCGCTCGACGCGCTTCGCTATACGCGAGGTGAAGATCTGCTCGTGAGCTACAAGTTGCCGGAGGCCGAGAGGTTCACGCACGTCTTTTGTAAGGTGTGTGGCTCGAGTCTTCCATTTCTAAACAAGGATCGGGGCACGGCCGTGGTGCCGATGGGAAGCCTCGACGATGATCCTGCATACCCGCCGCGGGCGCATATCTTCGTCGACTCGAAGGCACCGTGGTTCACGATTACCGATTCGCTTCCACAGCATGGCGAGCAACGCCCTGTAAAGCCAGAGGCAGACGCATAGGCGATCGCTGGACTGGAAGGATTGGCACCGAGATGAGAATTCGAAACTTCCGATCCAATGATGCAGACGAGATCGCCGACCTGTTTCACGGCGCCGTACATTCACTAGTCGACGAGAACTATTCCGCCGAGGAGCTCGAGGCGTGGGCTCCCACGCCGCCAGACTATGAGCATTGGCGTGAACGATTGTCGGTCAAGAAGCCGTATGTGGCGGAACGAGATGGAAGCATCGTCGGCTTCATCGAATTGGAACCAGACGGCCACATCGATTGCTTTTATGTCCACAAGGATTTCCAGCGCCGGGGCGTGGGACGCGAACTCTACGAACACCTCTCGAGAGAAGCAGATTCCCTGGGCATTCTGAATTTTCATGTGGAGGCGAGCGAGATCGCGAAACCATTCTTTCTGCGGGAAGGCTTTGTGCTAGAGAGAACCAATCGTCTCGAACGGGGAAGCCAAATCCTCACGAACTACACCATGAAACTGCGCCGAGTAGCGGCGCTAGAGGAAAAATAGGGACATGATGGAGATTCCGGACGTGACTGATGCATCCTTCGAGCGCGAAGTTATGCAAAGCGAGCTGCCCGTTCTCGTCGATTTCTGGGGAGACCACTGCGCCGCGTGTCGTCAGATTTCGCCCATCCTCCGCGAACTCGCGGAGGAACGGTCGGGCTCACTCAAAGTGGTCAAGATTCATGCGGCCGAGAATGCGGCGACGAGTGCTCAGTTCGGGGTGCGGGCGATGCCAACGGTTCTCGTGTTCGCGGGCGGCACAGTTTGTGGCCAGTTGGTCGGAGCTCGTTCGAAGTCAGACTTCGCCGAGCTCATCGACCAGGCGAAGTAGACAGTCCATATGCAAGATCTAGACATTGTTGCTCCGTCCTTCGTTGAAATGGCCCACCGAATCGTCTGGTGCTCGGTCGCGTCCGTTGACGCGGTTGGGCGCCCCAGATCGCGGGTGCTGCATCCGATCTGGGAATGGAACGACGGCCAGCTCATCGGCTGGATCGGAACGGGACCGACCCCGACGAAGCGGGCGCATCTCGAGGCAAGCCCATACCTCTCGCTGAACTATTGGGATTCGAGCCAGGACACATGTGTTGCCGAGTGCCGGGCAGAGTGGCGTTTCGATTCCGAGACGCGCAAGCAGGTCTGGGATGCGTACAAGGCGGCACCGCCGCCACTCGGCTACGACCCTGCGATCATTCCGACGTGGGATTCACCTGCGTCCGATTCGTTTGCTGTGTTGCGGCTCGAGCCATGGCGCCTTCGTGTCTTCCCCGGATCGGTTCTACTCGCAAAACAAGGGGACGTGCTCGTCTGGCAGGCGAACGAGGCCTAATGCGCTCATTCGCCCAAGCCCTCTAGATCCACGCTAGCGCGCGAGACAAGATCTCCGTTGCGTTATTCCGCGCGCAGGCTCCGTGTACGATCACGAGACGTTCGGGTTCCCACGCAAGCACCTTTGCGCGTGCGGCTCGAGCGAGGCGTCGGCGCCAAAAGGTCGCTCGCCATTCGCGAGGGGTGCTTCCATGCGTGCCAACCAACCCGTCGAGACGCAGCACTAGACCCTTCAGACCCGTTGCCTGTTTTGCATCGTGGCGCTGAACCAGGTCGCAGACGATCGCGGTTCGCGACGGGCGATGGAAGAATACGACCTCCTCC
>JAQBEG010000706.1:0-2932 GCA_032123985.1 Deltaproteobacteria bacterium | reverse complement strand
GGCGTCAGCTCGCGGTACATCTCGCCGAGCGACGCGTTCTTGCCGCCCACGAGGGCGACGTCGTCGACGCCCAGATCGCGAAACCAGCTCACATATTTGGATTTATTAGGCATGGCTTTCTCCTTTCCCTATTCGTAAATTTTCGAATCGGCGCCCGATCAATCGTCAAGAACCGAGGATCCCATCTGGCCCGAGCGAGTGGTGGATCCGGTCGAGATGACTGCGCACGACGAGGATTGGAAGACGAATCAGTAGATACGTCTCCCGCTTCACGACCTCATCGACTAGGAATCAGGTCAGCGCATAGCCCCACAGCAGACCATCCTGCCATCATCAGCCCAGATGATGGCCAAGGAGGTCCAAATGACCAGCGAACAGCGGAAAAAACACCGAAAGAAACGAATCATTGAATACGCGGAACGGATCGGGAACATCACCAAGACATGCCGATACTTCGGGGCTGCGAGATCAACCTTCTACTCGCGCTTTCAAACAGGTCTCGCACACGCGCCGAGCCTGGCGTATTTCGTAGGATCGTGCAGAAAGGAGATGATCTCCCGGATCTTCGAGCGGCGTCCCGATCGGGTAGCGTTCACCATATCCACAGAATGGGAAGATCTCGATGACCCTCTCTGCTGACATGCTGACTCGAATGGATGCCTGGTGGCGGGCTGCGAACTACCTCTCGGTTGGGCAGATCTACCTGCTGGCGAACCCGCTGCTGCGGGAGCCGCTTTCGATCGAGCATGTCAAGCCGCGGCTGATTGGCCATTTCGGGACGACTCCGGGGCTCAACTTCATCTACGTGCATCTCAACCGCGCCATTGCCCAGCGCGATCTGGATGTCCTCTACGTGACCGGTCCTGGTCATGGGGCCCCTGGAATAGTGGCGAACACCTGGCTCGAGGGGACCTACAGCGAGGTGTACCCCGAGATCTCGCGAGACGCGGAAGGCATGCTACGGCTCTTCCGGCAGTTCTCCTTTCCCGGCGGCATCCCCAGCCATACGGCACCCGAGACGCCCGGGTCGATCCATGAGGGCGGAGAGCTCGGTTACTCGCTGGCCCACGCGTTCGGAGCAGCGTTCGATAATCCCGACCTCGTGGTCGCCTGCGTCGTGGGCGACGGCGAGGCCGAGACCGGCCCACTGGCGACGAGCTGGCACGCCAACAAATTTCTCAATCCGGCCCGGGACGGAGCGGTGCTGCCGATTCTTCAGCTCAACGGCTGGAAGATCGCCAACCCCACTGTGCTCTCGCGTATGAGCGATGAAGAACTCACACAGCTCTTCCGGGGCTATGGATACGCGCCTCGCTTCGTCGAAGGCGACGACCCGCAGACGCTGCACCCGATCATGGCCGAGTCGCTCGACGCGGCCCTCGACGAAATCCAGGAGAATCAGCAAGGCGCGCGCAGTCGTGGATTTACGGTTCGGCCGCTTTGGCCCATGATCATTTTGCGCACACCGAAGGGCTGGACGGGACCCAAGGTGGTGGACGGTTTGCCAGTGGAAGGCACATGGCGCGCTCATCAGGTGCCGCTCTCGGGCCTTCGAGAGAATCCCGAACATCTCGCGCTCCTCGAGACCTGGATGCGGAGCTACCGGCCCGAAGAACTCTTCGATGCAGAGGGCAGACCGGTCGCCGAGATCATCGAACTCGCCCCGCACGCCGATCGGCGAATGGGCGCAAACCCGCACGCGAACGGCGGATTGCTTCTACGGGCGCTGCACATGCCCGACTTTTGCGTCTACGCAGTGGAAGTCTCCGAGCCCGGGGCCGTGATAGGCGAGGCGACTCGGGTCCTTGGTCGCTTTCTCCGCGACATCATGAAAGAGAACCTCGAGGCGAAGAACTTTCGGGTGTTCGGCGCAGATGAGACCGCTTCCAATCGACTGGATGCCCTCTTCGAGGTGACGGACAAGGGATTCACCGGGCCATTCCAGAAGGTCGACGAACATCTCTCTCCGGACGGGCGGGTGATGGAAGTGCTCTCTGAGCATCTCTGTCAGGGTTGGCTCGAGGGCTATCTGCTCACTGGGCGCCACGGCTTCTTCTCGTGTTATGAGGCCTTCATCCACATCGTCGATTCGATGTTCAATCAACACGCGAAGTGGTTGAAGGTCAGTCGCGAGATTCCCTGGCGACGACCCGTTGCTTCGCTCAACTACCTGTTGACCTCTCATGTATGGCGCCAGGACCACAACGGTTTCAGTCATCAGGATCCGGGCTTCATCGATCATGTCGTGAACAAGAAGGCCGATGTCATCCGAGTCTATCTGCCGCCCGATGCCAATACGCTGTTGGTGGTGGCCGACAGGTGTCTCCGCTCGCGGGACTTGATCAACGTGATCGTTGCCGGAAAGCAGCCACAACCGCAGTTTCTCGACATGGAATCGGCGATCAACCACTGCGCTGCGGGAGTCGGCATCTGGGAGTGGGCCAGCAGTGACCGCGGGAGCGAGCCCGATGTGGTGATGGCCTGTGCCGGAGACACGCCGACGATCGAGACCCTGGCCGCCGTACTTCTGCTTCGAGATCATTTTCCCGAGCTTCGCGTGCGCGTGGTGAACGTCGTCGATCTGATGACGTTGCAGCCAGAGAGCGAACATCCTCACGGCCTTTCCGACCGTGACTTCGACACGATCTTCACGCGGGACAAGCCGATCATCTTCGCCTATCACGGCTATCCCTGGCTGATACATCGCCTCACCTACCGGCGAACCAACCACGACAATTTGCATGTGCGCGGCTACAAGGAGGAGGGGACGACGACCACACCCTTTGACATGGTGGTCCGAAACGATCTCGATCGCTTCCACCTGATGGCCGACGTCATCGATCGCGTTCCGAAACTCGGCCCCGTGGCTGCTTACGCAAATCAGGCGATCCGGGACAAGCTGATCGAGCATTCACAGTACATTCGCGAGCAC
>JAQBEG010000705.1:0-5912 GCA_032123985.1 Deltaproteobacteria bacterium | reverse complement strand
ACGTTTCGCGCGCGGGCCATCGTCTGGCCGGAGAAATCCGGCACGAACGCGAGTTCCTGGATGGGGGATCTGGGGGAAGGTCCCGCCGCCGCCCTGGCGGCGGCGGGACGGGGCGGGGGGGCCGCGACAGTCGCCAGAGGCGACTCATCGTGCCAAACCGCGGTGGAATCGAGTTCGGGTTCGGGGCGTTCTTTGCTTCGCTCTACGAGAAGTGTCGGCTTCGGCGCTTCCATTGGTGCCGGTTCAGTCACGATCCCGCGTCGCGCGAGCTGGGCGGCGGCGACACGAGCGAAGACCGGCGCTGCGACATAACCGCCGCTATGCGGGTATCCACTCGGTTCATCGATGGCCACGACGATGGCGAGCTCCGGGTCGTCGGCCGGAACGACGCCCATGAACCAGGCGATGTAGCGATTTCGCGAGTAGCGTCCGAGTTTCTTGTCCAGTTTCTGGGCGGTGCCGGTCTTGCCGGCCACTGCGACGTCAGCGAGGGCGGCGAGGCGTCCGGTGCCTTCGGGACTGACGACGCTTCGCATCATGCCGAGGGTTAGTCTCGCAGCATCTTGGGAGACTGCCTTGCCCTGCGAGTGGATGGCGGTTGGCTGCCACGCTTCGCCCGTACGACGTCTCGCGAGCACAACGCGCGGCTGCATCCGCTCGCCATCGTTGGCCAGCGCAGCGAGTGCGGCGGCCAGTTGAATGGCCGTCACCGACACGCCCTGGCCAAACGCGATGGTCGCCTGGTCGACGGGCTGCCAGTTGGACCAATCGCGCATCAGACCCATCGATTCCATCGGATAACCGGACCGCGTGCTGCCGCCAAAGCCGAACCGCAGTAGACCTCGGTACTGCGCCTCCCGACCCATTAGTTGTGCAATCTGGACGGCGCCGACATTGCTCGATACGCGCAGAATTCCAGCGGGTCGAAGTACGCCATAGGGCTCGTGGTCCTCGATCGTCTTGCCACGGACGCGCATCGTGCCGTCGCCCGTGTCGAATTCGAGATTGGCATGGATTTGGCCGGAATCGAGCGCAGAGGCGACGAGAAAGGCCTTCATCGTCGAGCCGGCCTCGACGACGTCGGTGAACGACCGCGCGCGAGTCTCCTCGTAGTCGAGTTCTCGAAAGCGATTTGGGTCGAAACCCGGCGCTTCTGCCAACGCGAGGATATCTCCGTTCTTCGGATCGAGCGTCAGTACCAATCCACCGATCGCGCCGTGCTTGAGGACGGCTTCTCGGAGGGCGGCTTCTGCGGCGCCCTGCATGGCGGCATCGATCGTGAGCGCGATGTCTCCACCCTGAACGTCTCGAGGATTCGTCGATTGCAGCGCCAGAGCACGACCGCGAGCGTCACGCTCGACCTGTACCCGACGTGGCTGCCCAGTCAGCCAGACGTTCTCCATCTGCTCGATCGCGCGAACACCCTGGCCATCGATATTCGCGAAACCGATCAGTGGCGCGGCGAGTTTTCCAGCGGGATAAGACCGACGAGGCTCGCGATCGATGCCAATGCCGGGGATATCGAGGGCGCGCACACGCTCGGCTTTCGCGGGGTCTACCCAGCGCGCGATGTAGGTAAAGCGATCGTGCGCCGCGATTCGTTTGGCGATGTGGTTTTCGTCGATCCCAAGCGCGTCGGCCAGTGCTTTGGCGGTCGCGACGGGATCTTCGATGAGCCGGGGAAGCGCGAAGACCGAGTCGACCTCGGTCGTGATTGCGAGTTCACGCCCGTCGCGATCGAATATCGTGCCGCGCGCTGGAGCGAGTTTCTGTTCGGTCTGGATCTGACTGACGTAGAGATTGCGTGCGCGATCGTTGGCGACGGTGAGGTGAGCTGCGCGCCCGGCCAGAAGGAGGACCATGACGAGCCCCCCCAGACGAACCCAAGCAATGCGCTGCGAGGCTCTGTCGAGAGCCTGGGATCTCATCGCCAGTCACTCCGCGTCGGTCTGGCTGGCGATGCAGCCTCGAGCGACGCTGACGCCATAGGGGTCGGGGAATGGGCGGCGCTTGCCAGCGTTGGCTCGGGCAGCGAGAGGACGACCGAGGGCGGCTGGAATCCTCGCGCGCGCGCCTGGACCGCGAGTTCGACGGGGTCGCGGAGTTGGCGTCGACGGATGATCAGGTTGCGCTGCGCTTCGATCAGCAGCTGTTCTTCGGCCATTACGGAGGCCATCGCATAACGAGTGCGAATCAGATCGATTCGCAATGCCGATATGCCGAGCGCTGAGATCAATGCAAGCGCGAGAAGAGGCAGCAGTCTGCGTGCCCGCTGCGAACCGTGCTCAGCGGCGTAGTCGACTCCCTTGCGCGATCTGACAGCAAATTGCTCCGATGGGCGACCGTTTTCGATCTGGCCTCTCGCACGTTCGATCCATGTCGAGGCGCTCATGCGGCCTCCAATCGCATGCCGGCACGGAGTCTCGCGGATCGCGCGCGCGGGTTTAGCCGAATCTCATCGTCGCTCGGCGCGATCGGACGGCGCGTGAGAACTTCGAGCGTCGGCAGCTGTCCGCAGCTGCAGGCGGGCCATTCGGGTGGACAGGTGCAGCCCCGTGCCGCAGCGCGAAACGTGTGTTTGACGATGCGATCCTCGAGGCTGTGATACGCGATGACCGCGACGCGTCCGCCAGGCCTGAGAACACGAATCGCGGCGCGAAGCCCGTCTTCGAGCGCGCCGAGTTCGTCGTTGACCGCGATTCTGAGAGCCTGGAAGACCAGGGTGGCGGGATTGTGCTTTCGACCGCGTCCAATGCCGAGCCCCCCGATCAGATTGATGAGATCCGACGCAGTCTCGAGGGGCGCGGTCTCTCGTTGTGCCACGATGGCGCGGGCCAGTCGCCGTGAGCCGGGAAGCTGCCCGTATTCCGAAAAGACTTTCTCGAGGTCCTCGGCCGAGAGGCTTGCTAGCAGCATTGAGGCCGTTCGGAGGCTGCCCTCCCCATCCATGCGCATGTCGAGGGGACTTTCGGATCCGTGCCCGAATCGAAAACCGCGGTCCGCCTCGTCGAGCTGATGAGAGGACACACCCAGGTCGAGCACGATTCCGTCGATTAGCGAGGGCTGCAGCTCTTCGGCGATGTCGTCGAGGCGTCGAAACGAAGCCTGGATCAGTTGAACCCGTTCGCCAAAACATTCGAGTCGCTTGCCCGCTTCGCGGATGGCGTCGCTGTCGACGTCGAGTCCAATCAAACGGCCATCGGGTGCGGTTCTTTCGAGTATCGCGGCCGCGTGTCCGCCACCGCCGAGTGTGCCGTCTACGATCAGGGCGCCGGGTTCGAGATTGAGCTGTCCGAGAGTCTCGTCGAGTAGGACGGGTTCGTGGTAGTCCGTGGTCACCACCGGAGGCGCCTCCCGTCTGTCAGACCACTAGGTCTCCCTGGAGTGGATCTCGCTTGAATTGACTCACGGGGATTGAGAGAAGATGTTGGGGCGACCCGGGGCACGTCTTCGGCACGTACCCCCCAGTAACCGCGCCGGAGACCCATTGTGCCCCGGGAACACCCCAACCTCTCTCCTGGAGAGCTCGCGCTCTCCAGTCCCCCCAATAAACTTCACGATCCGGCTTGATCTACCGATCGCTGAATGTCGTCGAACCTGTGAATCGTATTCGCGAGTTTCTCGGCGAATCGAGACGGGTTCCAGATTTCGATATGTTCGTACGCGCCCGCGACGATGACCTTGCTGTCCAGACCTGCGTGATCGCGCTGATAGCCCGGAACGAGGATGCGACCCTGAGAATCGACGGGACACGGCACCGATCCGGACCCAAAGAAGAGTCGAAGATCCTGAGCGTCGGGATTGAGGCTGGACTTTGCGAGCAGTCGCTGCTCCTCCGCGGCCCAGGTCTCGGCGGGGTACAGTGCGAGATGATCCTTTTTGCTGACCAGCATCGGTGGACTATCCTCCCCAGCTACTAACTCGCCTCGGAAGACCCGCGGAATGCTGAGTCGTCCTTTGGCGTCGATCGTGTGGTCATGTCTGCCGCGAAACATCGTTTTATAAATGCCTCGCTGTTCCGACCGGCTATCATCACGACCACGAATGGATTGGAGTGCTGCTGAGAACGACTTGAATCACGATTTGCGACTTCTTCAAGTCTGATTAAGTCTGATTAAGTCTGATTCCCCACCATTCCCCACTCGACTGCCTTTTTATCCCACCTCGCCCCACCGGTGCAAGCAATATTTGCTGCCTGATGCATTTTTTCTGATGTTGTGTCGAGACAGACCCATCGGCGGTCGCCTTGTTGGTCGGCAAAGGCGAAAGTGGGGCGACGATCGACGCTTGGTCGACGTGGAATGGACGTGGGAGTTCGTGGAATGGGGCGTGGGAGGAGTCGTGCGAAAGACTCAGGCGGCGCCGAGACCGTGGATCCGACGGCCATGCACCTCGACGACACGATCGACCAATCCGCTTAGGACGGATCCGGCCGTGAGCTCGATCGGAGGGTGCAATTGCCCGGTCGAGGCGTTCGTCAGACTTTCGAGAACGGCCCGGCCACCTTCGCGAACACCGGCCAGCGAGTAGCCACCCTCGAGAATGAAGACGATGCGTCCATCGCAGAGCGTGTCCGCCAACGAGCGCATGATCGTTGACATCGCGCGGTAGCCGTCGAGAGTGATTTCCATCGATGCGAGTGGATCGTCACGATGTGCGTCAAATCCGCACGACATCAGAATCAAGTCGGGCTCGAAGGCAACCGCTGCGGGAACGACGATGCGCTGTAGCACGCCGATGAATTCCGAATCGCCGCAGCCGGGGGGCATCGGAATGTTGATCGTCGAACCGAACCCTGCGTTCGATCCCGCTTCGCCAAAATCGCCCGTCCCAGGGTAGAAGGGGAACTGATGTGTCGAGATGTAGAGCACGTCGCGATCCGACTCGAAAATGTGTTGCGTGCCGTTCCCGTGGTGCACGTCCCAATCGAAGATCAGGATTCGCTGGGCACCTTCTTCTGCCTGCATCGCTCGGACAGCGATCGCCACGTTGTTGAAAAGACAGAAACCCATCGAGCGATCGGATTCAGCGTGATGTCCGGGAGGGCGAACGGCGGCGAGTCCTCGTGCGACCTCGCCCCTGAGTACGCGTCGTGCGAGGTCGACGCAGCTCCCCGCGGCCAGACAGGCCACGTCGTAGCTCAGCGGCCCGACGTAGGTATCGGCATCGATCTTCCCGAGTGGTTGCTCTCGAGTCGATTCCAGAAACGTGAGCAGGCGTGCGTCGTGTACACGCAGGATTTCCTCGGCGTCCGCGGTCCGCGGCCCTGCGAGATCGATCTGATCACGGAAGTCGTCGATCGTTTCGCCCAGCGCAACCAGACGCTCCGGGCGTTCCGGATGCCCCCCTGGTCCGCGGTGACTCTGGAAACGAGCATCCGCGACGACTTGAACGATCGGATTGGGCATGGCTCGACTTATCGCGGCCAGGGATGTTTCGTTGTTAGGCGGAGAGCGTCGGGTTCGTTTGGGAACGGCACGATTTCGATCTCATTCGGAAGCATTCGTTTCGGGTTTTCCGCTCTCTTGCCTGGATACCGGTTGCCTCGGCAAATAGGCGCGCTCGAGGCGTTCGATCGCCTTTGCAACGCGTTCGAAATTGCGGCTCAGCGCTTCGATGTCTCGTCTACGAGGAAGGTCGAGGGATTCGATCGCGTGGGTGACTGAATCGCGCACGAGTTGGTCGAGTTCGTTCGGGGCCAGGCCATGGGTACGTGCATGTGCATGGGAATCGGCATCGGCATCGGAGTCAGCGTGTCGCGACGAGGTTGCTTCGGGTTTGGATTTGGGTTGGTCTGAGTCCCAGGCGAATCCGAGTCCTCCGCGCTCTCTCGGATCTGCCTGGCCGACGAGCTGGCGAAAACGTTCCTGGAAATCGCCGATGCCTTCCGTCGCATCATCGACACTCTTGCG
>JAQBEG010000704.1:0-3429 GCA_032123985.1 Deltaproteobacteria bacterium | reverse complement strand
CCTTGATGCTCTTGCACGCTCTTGGGGCTAGCTCCGAGACGTGGCCGGCGGCGGTTCTCAGCTGGTCGCATGGCCCGGTCTACGGCCTCGATTTCGCGGGCCACGGCGTGTCCTGTCGAGTGCGCGGGGGTGCCTACTACCCCGAGTATTTTTTGGCCGATGCTGATCTCGCGCTCGAGCAGATCGGCGAGCCATGTGCGCTCGTTGGTTCGGGCGTGGGTGCTTACGTCGCTTTGTTGCTCGCTGGTGCGCGCGCCGATCAGATTCCTGCAGCGTTGCTGCTCGAGGGCGTCGGACTAGAAGGTGGCGGAGCCGTTCCCGATCACGATGTGGATGAACGAGCAGCTGGGAAGCGCATCGAGGGCTTCGATGATTTTGTTGCTGCCGCCTCGAATACGTACCTCACGGGGACCGATCCGCTGGTGGCGCAATGCGAACGCGACGTGCGACCCGTGGATTACGTGACATCATACGCAGAATCCGCGAAGCCCCTACTCTTTAGCGCCCGCGTCGGTCGCGATGTTCCTGCACCTGTTTGGTGGCAGACCGCGGTAGAGGCCAATCGTGGTGTAGCCGCGCCGGAAAATCTCGTTGAGGGGATCGGGCTGCTTGCGTCGATGGCCTCGTCGTCGGCATGAGCCAGAAGTCTCATGGCTAATGGCGCACGCTTGCAAGTAACGGAAGAAATTCGGCGTCTCCGAGACCAATGGACGTTTCGCGGAGTGTCGCGTCCGGCCTTTGCGCATGCGCCAGCGGTAGGCCAGGAATCGGTTTGGGATTATCCGAGGCCGCCGCGGATTTCATCCGATCCTCGTCGCATCATCGTTTCGTACGCCGATCGGATCGTTGCCCAGTCCACACGGTCAGTGCGCGTCCTCGAGACCGCAGGCCCGCCCACGTTCTATATCCCGCGAGAGGATGTCCATATACCGTGGCTCTCTGAAAACGACACTCGATCGTTGTGCGAGTGGAAGGGGAGTGCGGTTGGTTTCGATCTGGTCGACGGTCCGCGCGGCGTCGCATGGAGCTACGTACAGACTTTTCCCGAGTTCGATGCGATCGCCAGGTGGGTCTCATTTTATCCCGCAGTCATCGACTGCTCCGTCGACGGCGAACGTGTTCGTCCGCAGCCGGGAGGCTATTACGGCGGATGGATAACCGACGAGATCGTCGGACCATTCAAGGGTGAAAAAATTGCTGAGGGGCTTTAAGGCTTAGGGTCTCAGCCGCGTGGCGCGAGTTCGAAGAGCCAGAGGTACCCGGACGTCACGGCTTCTGCCGGGATCGCAGTGTCGCTACCGGCGTATTTTCGACCCAGCTCGGCGGTTAGAGCCGGTAACTCCGGGCCGGACTCGACTCTCACAAGCTGCCGCTCATAGATGTCGTCGCCAACCCGCAGCAGGATGCGGCCGTCTTGTTCGGCCTCGAAGGGCCAGTGCTTCCATAGCTTGCCCCACCAGGTCGTCATGTAACCGCTCGGAATATAGGCCTTGCCCTCGTGTTCAATGATCCATGTCGTGCGAGATCGAGCCGGCTCGAGGAGCTGGAATTCGACCTCCTGGGTGTCATGCACGAATGACCAGTCCGAGACCGGAGTCGTGACCAGTTCGCCGGTCGTGAATGGGCCGCCTGCAATGATCGCGAGTGGGCCATCGGAGAAGCGTGCGCCGATCAGCAGCGCAGCAATTGCGACCACCAAAATCAGGAGAAGGCTGCCTAATACGCGCATGAGCATGGCCATGGAATTCCTCTCGAGTGAGATTTTCGGGGGCGTTCGCGCTCCCATGAAATCACTCGAGCGCCCCTGGCGCAACGGCAAACCGTCACGTCAGGGGTAGTTTCCATGCCGCACCACGCGCTAGGGGAGCGGGATGAGGTCCTCGACAATGTCGATCCACGAGGAATTGGAAGCAAGGAAGGCTGCCGTCCATTCGTTCAGCGGCACGCCGTTCGCATCCTGGCTGTAGAACAGGGGTGATTGGAGCGTCGTGTGTGAGCCGTCGTCTCTGACGATGAATCGCTTGTAGCGGTTCGGGTGGGCGTCGTTGAGTAAACCGTGCTCAGTCAGGATGAGGTCACGGTATTGCTCCTGGGTTGGGACGCTGGTGAAGAAGCGATTCGTGCCATCCGCATCCGTTTCGTAGAAGGCCTCGCGAATCGTCGAGTCGTTGTCGAGTCTCCACTTCACGACGGCGGTGGCCTGAGCTGTGGGATCACATTCAGTACAGCTCTCGGGATAGAACTGGGAAAATTGCCAGTCCGCCTCACGTGCCGTGGCTGCTGGCACATTCGCCAAATGGACGGCGATCGGACCGGCGTCGTTGAAGATCGTGAGCTCTCTGAAATTGCCGAATTCGAGTCGAGCCAGGAACGGGGCGGGTGCTGCCTGGTCCTCCGCCAGAATGCTGCAGAAGTAGAAGTCCTGCCAGCAGGCTCCACCACCCTGGAGCATGACGAGGAGTTTCGAAGGGTTTCCTTCACGCGTGAAGACTGAATACGGGGTTCCAGTGATGCAGATCGGTCCATCGCCGCCGTCGGGATCATAGGTGTGTTTAGTCCAGCCATCGCCGACGTCTTCCGATGAGGCTGGCTCGAAGTCGCCCATATATTTGTTGACACCGGCGGCTTGGAGCTCGAGGACGGCCCCGAAGTTGAGGCCCGGGCAGTTGTTACCGAGAAGCATGACCACGCTCAGCAGCAGTCCAACGACCAAGGGTTTTCGTGCGCGCATATTGCCCTCGATTTAGATGATCTGATCAGATTCTCGAAAGCTGCTGCCTCTCACATTTCACATCGCGACGTCAATCACAAATCTGCCGCCGATCGTTGGCGTTGGGCTTTCCCATCAGGAGGGCTTAGGACATCGCCGAGCCGATCGTCCCTGCGGGCCGAGAGTGCCCCGGTGTTTCCCTACACAGGCAGGCGATCATTGCGAAAGAGGCACTCTCTCTCGAATTGCGCGATAGCTTCGACCAGTCGATTATCTGCACGATTTTGCCAGAGGAGAATTCCGATGCGACGCTTGTTCATCTTGGCCCTGGTCCTGCTCGGAGCCTCGCCGGCCTGGTCTCATTCAGAGGTCGATGCGCGTAATCGAGTTTCCTTTCGGGTCGAAGCGAGACGCGAAGTCGCGAACGACTGGGCGACCGCTCGATTCTCCATTCTGGCGGAAGGAAAGGATCCCGCGGTCGTCGCCAATTCGGTCAACAGCCAAATGACGGCCGCCCTCGTCAAGGCCAAAGGCACCAAGGACATCGAGATTCGCAGCGGCGCCTATGTGACGCAGCCGGTGTATGACAACGGTCGAGTCGTCCGGTGGCGTGCGCGACAGGAATTGCGGCTCGAATCGGGCGATGTCGACCGTCTGTCGAAACTGATCGGAACACTCCAAGGGGAGTCCGTGTCGCTTTCTAGCATCGACTTTTCGGT
>JAQBEG010000703.1:0-2587 GCA_032123985.1 Deltaproteobacteria bacterium | reverse complement strand
TGCCTTTCTTCTCGAGCGCATAGATTTCTGGATCGCTCCAGGCGCGACGGCTGATCAGGGTGGCGTCGTCATTCACGATCTCGTCGATGTTCATCTCGGCAGCGGCCTCCTCGACTTAAAATTATCACTTGATAACTTTTTTGCCACAACTACACTGATCATCTCGACGGCCTAGACCCGTGGACTTGCAAGTCTCTGTTCTGTATGAACTTTCTAGATCTGAAAGTGTGGGATCCGTGACGCGACCTGCTACGAATCGTAAATCCGTGAAGCGATCCAAGGGCGAGCAGACCGGCCAACGAATTCTCGATGCAGCCGAAGCCCTCTTTGCGGAACGAGGATATGAAAGCGCGTCACTGCGCGAGATTGCGCGAAAGGTCGGCATTCAACAGCCCGGTCTATACAACTACTTCGAGAACAAACAGGCACTCTATGCCGCCGTCCTCGACCGAGCACTCGCGCCCATGGCCGAAGCCATGAAAACAGGCCTTAGTAACGCCGAGCCGAAAGACGTCCAGACTACGCTCGCATCAGTCATGACTGACATCCTGCTCGAACACCCGAAGATGGCCACATTTTTTCAGCAGGCTCTCCAAGGCAACGTCGAGTCGACCGGAAATCGACTCATCAAGCGCTGGCTCGACAGACTCTTCGCACAAGCGATCGATACCATGGAGTCGGTCGGAGGCCACCGCGCCGACCGGATCGATCTCGCAATCCAGACCATCGCGATGTTCAACCTGACGACCGGATATTTTCTGTCGCAAAGGATCTTCGAAACAATCGCGGGGGGCGACATTACGGACCCAGACAGTATTGCGCGACAAAAAAAATTGCTGAATCGAATCGTGCGCGGAAGTCTCCGGAGCTAAACGCGCATCGACAACGCATGCCTCATCTCGACGCCTGTCACTCGACCGGCGGTCTCGAGCTGGTCGCTCGTCCGGAGGCTTCGTTCTTGACGATGTTGGTCGCCAAAGCGAGCATCGAGGCCACATCGCTCAGATTTGCGGGCACGACAAGGGTGTTGCCCGCTTTCGCAATCGAACCGAATTGGGTGACGTATTGCTCGGCCACGCGAAGCTGCATGGCGTCAATCCCGCCGGGAGATTGCAGCGCTGCGGCGACACTTCTGAGACCTTCAGCCGTCGCAAGTGCGACCGCCTCGATCGCAGCCGCCTCTCCCTCCGCTTCGTTCATCTGCTTCTGCCGTGACGCCTCAGACTCCTTGATGACCTTCTGTTTGTGGCCTTCAGCGCGATTGACTTCTGCATCGCGAACGCCCTCGGATTCGAGAATGACGGCGCGTTTCTCCCGCTCGGCGCGCATCTGCTTCTCCATCGCTGCGATCACATCGTGAGGCGGGTTGATATTGCGAATCTCGTAGCGGAGAATCTTCACACCCCACGGATCACTCGCTAAATCGACTTCTCGTACGATATTTCCGTTGATCGAGGCGCGCTCCTCAAATGTTCGATCCAGATCGATCTTGCCGATCTCGCTTCGGAGGGTCGTCTGTGCCAACTGTGAAATCGCGAAGATGTAATCCTGAATTCCATAGGATGCGCTTTTGGCATCGAGGATCTGCATGTAGAGCACGCCATCGACGCCCACTTGGACATTGTCCTTGGTAATACAGACTTGCTCAGGAATATCGACCGCCATTTCCTTGAGCGAATGCTTGTACGCGATCCGTTCAACGAAGGGAATGAGAATATGAAAGCCGGCGCGTAGGGTCCGACTGTATTTTCCGAGATTCTCGATGACGTAGGCTTGCTGCTGAGGAACGATCGTCGCTGTCTTTGCAATCGTGACGATCGCCAGGATCACCACGCCTATGACAGCAATCGTGAAGATTTCCATGACCTAATGACCTCCTTCTGATTCGAGTCGAAGTTGCAACACGAGCCCATCTGCGCGCTCGACGCGGCAGGACGCGCCTACCGGGATCGGCTGAGAACCCACATTCCGACCGGTCCAGCCGGTGCCGCGCATGTTCACCGATCCGGTCTCGCCCGGGGCGATCGAATCTGCGGCGATTGCAAGAGCACCCTCGACGCCCTCTCGAATCGTCTCTTCGGGAGGCGGGCGAAGGTGCTTGTAAATGCGCTGGCGGAAAATGACGAGGGACGCAACGGCCAGGACGGCGAATACAATCCACTGCAGCCAGAACGGCATCGGCACGCCCGCAATGCCGAGCAGCCCGACAGAGAGCGCGGAGGCACCCAGGAAGACCAGATAGAATCCAAGATCAACGACTGTCATCTCGGCGGCCAACAAGAGCGCCCCGACGGTGATCCATCCCCACCACGGCATGCCACGACCCCCCTTTATATGGCGACGGCAGACACTCTGAACGTACCACAGTCAGGTGCACGGCCCGATCGTCGGCTCTCCGATGCTGACGCCAGTTCAGCGAACATCCGTCGACTCGAGTCTCTAACTTTGCTTACAGAGATCCGCGACACCGCCTGGTCCGGTACAATTTGTTCGCGTATTGACGCTTCGGAGGGGTTGAGAGTCCATGCTGAATCGACGAATTGCACTCATTGCGATCGTGTTTGTGAGCACCTGGTTCGTAGCGTGC
>JAQBEG010000702.1:0-5306 GCA_032123985.1 Deltaproteobacteria bacterium | reverse complement strand
CGTCGAAGTCGAGAGCAAGACCGTTTTCGGCAACGAGGCATTGGCCCGGGGTCCCGAGGGATCGAATTTCCATTCGCCGATCGCGCTCTTCACGGCCGCTGAGGAATTCGAACTCGTCTTCGAGCTCGACTGTGTATGTCGCGAAAGCGGTCTGCGAGGTGCGGTTGATTTTCCGAAGGGGACGAAACTCTTTCTGAACATCCGTCCGACCACGATTCACGATCCGGCCTTCAAGGAGGAGAATCTGATCAAGACGCTGGAACTCAGCGATCTCTCGCCCAGTGATGTCGTCTTCGAAATCTCCGAACAGGAATCGATCGACAGCTTTACCGGCTTCCGAGAAATCCGGGACTATTACCGGAGTCTCGGTTTCCAATTCGCTCTCGATGACACTGGGGCGGGTTATGCGGGATTGGAAGAGCTGCTCGAGATCGAGCCGGACTATATAAAGATCGATCGCGCGATGGTCTCGGGTGTCGATCAAGATCCGGCACGACAGGATGTACTGACGGCCATTCTCCAGCTGGCGGACAAAATGGGCGCGCAAGTGATCGGTGAAGGACTCGACACTCTCGAAGAACTCGAGATGTTGGGGCGGCTCGGCATTCGTTTCGGCCAGGGATGGCTCTTCGGACGTCCGACGCCGCTGCGTGCTTCCGACTAACGGGTCAGCACGGCGCTCCATTCTGCGGAGTCTCGATCAAGGTCGGTGTAAGTCAAGCAACTCATCGCACGGTAATCGCCTACGCGAGCGCCTCTGTGAATCCAAGGCTCTCCGCAAAAAAGCGCGTGACCCTCTCGTTCAAGAGCGTGTGCATGTCGAGTTCGTCCCTAAGATCTTCGAATGATCGAGTTGGCCGCGCTTGGTTCTCGCGAGGATTGTTCTCGTGCATCTTGTGGAGCATTCGGATTCCGTCACAGAAATGAAAATGATCCGCGCGATCGATGATCTCCAGTTGGGACGCGCGGCCGAGTCGATCAGTGAGCGGCCGGATGCTGGTCTCGAGATCGATGAGAACGTCGTCTCGGGCAGCGAGCACGAGGCTCTCGGCCTTTTCGGGCAGGGGTAGTTCACCAGGCTCGAATGCCTGACGTCCGACGAATGGCTCGGATGCCGGGGCGAGGGTGCAGACCGCGGCGACGCGCGGTTCGAGAGTCGGGACCTTGAGTGCTGTCCATCCACCGAAAGAGTGCCCGAGTAGGCCCAGCCGGTTTGGGTCGAGCGGAGGGATTTCGTCGGCCATACACCGGTCATCGAGTAGCGCTTGGACGACAGCGTGGAGATCGTGAGGGCGTTGACCGCGAATCCGTCTATGAGTGGCCCGGCGAGCCTCTTCGTCGGGCAGCGCCATCATCTCGGCGAAGGTATTCCCGACGTGGTCCGGGGCGACGACGACGATTCCCCAACTCGCGAGATGGGTCGTCAGGAATGTCGATTGCTGTCGCAATCCAGAGTTCCCATGCGAAAAGGCGACCAATGCAGAGGTCGTCCCGATCGGAATGAGGCCTTGAGTGGCTCGGTGGCGCACACCGAGCGGGTGGGGCGCATCCTCGGGAGCTGGCTGACCCGGTTCGGCCGGGTACCAGATCTCCGTTGGAAGCAAACGTTGGGCGTCGGAATCTCGCGCGGCCGCATTCGGTGAGGGGATGGTCGTTTGCACGACACCGACGGAGTAGGGGCCGCGCGCGGAGAAATCAATGATGTTCGGCTGCATAGAAATGGGTCTGCGTAACATTCCGAATCCGGTCGTGCCCCGAGTGCCTTCCGATGAAGGCTCGGGGTACGGACCGGTTCTTTTCTAGTTGGTGCGATATCGAGTGCCCATTTTTTGGCGACCCTGATTGATGATCTTCAGCTCTTCCATCGCTGCCATCGCGACGTCGGCGCCCGCAACCTCGTCACCTTCTTTCGACAGCTCGTCCATGTCGACCCAGGCCTGATAGACGTGACGCGTGCGGTCGGTGATGATGCCGGCCTTTAGGAGGGTCTTGATCAGGACGCGAAAGATGTTCGTGTTGTTCGTCATGTCCTTACGTCGATCTTCTTCAGTGAACGCCTCGAGGACGGCGCTTCGAACCCATTTCCAGTCGAGATCGAATTCCTTGTAGATCTCCTGCTTCTGTTCCGAATTGACGAGATTGAAGAGGATGATCTGGAACGACTCGGCGGCCCAGAGTTCGACATGCTCGTGCTCCTCGTCAGTGAGCTTAGGGATGGTCCGGTCTGCCCAGATCTTTCCGAACTTGTGATGGAAGGCCTCGTCGGACATCGTGAACTGGATCAGTCGACGGAGCAGCGGATCGTTCGTTTCGCGCTGAATCGTCGCGAATGCGCCCATCGCCAGTCCTTCGATCAGCATCTGCATGCCGATCAACTTCTTGTAGACGAGGTCGGTCTTGACGATCTCGTTCATCAAGTTCCGAATCGTCGGTCCGGATTGGAGAGGTGTCCCCCAGCGTTTTGTGATGTAATTCGTGAATCCCGTGACATGTCGCGCCTCTTCGCGCGTCTGGTTTGCCGCATATTCCATCGCACCGGGGTCGCGAAGAATCTGGGTGAGACTGGCGGACAAGGACAATGCGCCCTGTTCGCCATGCAGGATGCTCGAGAGAATGAAGCGCGTGTTCTGATTGGCGAGACGCATCTTCTGCTGCTCGTCGAGTTTGTCCGCAACAGATGTTTTGAGCTCGATGCAGAAATCGACCGGCATGATCAGTTGCTCTTTGAGATCCATCGGCTCGGAATCGAAATCGACGTAGCGCTTGTCCATCGGGTCCCAGAAATGATCGACGGTGGAGGCGATGATGTCGTTGAAGGCGTCGGTCCGATCTGCATATCGGTCCACTTCGATCAGGGAATCGAAGTTGTCTCGGTCGACCGTGTTGTAGATCGGGTCATAAGTGATTTGATGTTCGCTCATCGAGAAAGATCTCCTTGGGGCGGCGTTTGATTTGATTCTAGAATTCCACAGAAGGCGCCGGCTTCGGCGCGATTTCCGTGTAACTGAAAATGTGTGAGGGTCCGGATGATCGCGTTGCGGGAAGCACGAGAGGGATCTTCGGCCCACCAGGCGAGCACGTGGGCCCACATGCCGACGATCGCCTGAGCCAATACATCCGAGTCGAAGCAATCGCGGGCGCGTCCGTCGGCGACCGCCTCGCGGCGTCGTGCGCTCAGGCCTCTTGCAAGTCGTTCGAGGATGCGCGCGCCAACTTCGCCCGTTTCTCCGCCGGGATGGAAGATGATTCTCAGCAGCTCCCGCTGATCTTCGGCGAATCCGACCAGCGCTTCGGCTTGCGACTGCACGATCTCGACTGGATCCGTCTTTTCGAGCGCGACGGAGCGAAGGCGCGTTTCGAGTTCGGCGGCGGCCTCTTCGGCCAGCTCGCGAAAAAGTGCCAGCTTGTCTTTGAAGTGGAGATAGAACGTGCCCGATGCGAATCCAGCGTGAGCGGCGATCGCGTGACTCGTGACCGCGTGTGGGCCGCGTTGGCAGAAAAGTTCGCGTCCGGCGTCGAGGAGTCGTTGGCGGGTAGCCTGAGATCGAGGCGCCCGAGGAGCCTTGCGTAGAAGTAGATTGTCACCTGCCGGTTGGACAGGAGGAGCCATCGATTCACTGACGATCATGTCATATGTGACGGTAACGTCAGTTCAGGCATCAAGCAAAGGAGGAAAAGGGTGACTCGGGTTCATTTTCGACTCGATCAGCCTGTAACAGCGCTCGGCTCACAGATCTCGTCGCAGCTGGGGTCTTCGGCGTCGGCAAGCTCGATCTGGATCGTCGTGTGCGCGATTTTGAAGCGGTCGGTGAGCTGGCCACGAACGTTCTGCAGGAGGCGCTCCGGTTCGTGACTGCTCTCGACCACGAGATGACTCGAAAGTGAGATCTCGCCATTTCCGATCGTCCAGACATGAAGACAATGCAGCGCGCTCACGCCCGGCACGGCGAGCAGCGAGGCACGGATGGCCTCCGGGTCCAGATGGCCGGGGACCGTCTCCATTAGAACATCAAGGGCCTCTCGGATCAGATGCCACGCCGAGAACAGTACGAGCACGCTGACGATGATTGAAACCGTCGGATCGAGCCAGACCCATCCGAAGGCCCAGATCCCGAGGCCCGCGAAGATAACGCCGACACTAGCGAGTGTATCGCTCGCGACATGCAGCCACGCGCCACGCACATTGAGGGATTCACCGCGACCCGCCTCGAGGATCCACAGACTGACGAGATTGATGATCAGGCCACCCGTCGCGACGACCATGACCCCCCCTCCCTCGACATCGCGCGGGGTCATGAAGCGTTCGATGGCATGAACGGAGATGAAGACAGCGACCACGGCGAGGCCGAGTCCGTTGGCGAGGGCCGCGAGGATTTCCGCGCGACTATTCCCAAAGGTCCGACGATCACTGGCGGGGCGAGAGGCCATCCAAACCGCGAGCAGCGACAGCGCCAAGGCCGCGACGTCGGAGATCATGTGCAGCGAATCTGCCAAGAGCGCCAGCGACCCGGTCAGCAGCCCACCGACGAGTTCGATCGCCGCATAACTGAGCGCGAGAATCAAAACGAACAACAGTCGCCGCCGGTTCAGGCTCCGCACATCACCATGATGATGGCCATGCCCAGCGGTGTGGCTCCCGGTGGACGCAGTGGAGTCGCGCACTAAAACTTCTCCAACATCTAGCGGCCCACCGCTTTCGCCATCCGATCGATCAACTCGGTCAGAATCGGTCGAGAGGTGGCAAAGTTGAGTCGGACATGTCGCTCCCAGGCCTCACCAAAGCGGCGTCCACTCGAGAGCGCCACGTGCCCATGCTTCATGAAATGGCCAACGGGGGAGCCCTCGATGTCGAGTGCGCTGCAGTCCAGCCAGGCCAGGTACGTCGCTTCCGGCGGGTAGAATAGGATCTCTGGAATCCGTTCCGCGAATGCCTGTTTCGCATAGTCTCGATTGGCCTGGAGGTAGGGCACGAGCTCGTCTAGCCAGGGCTGCCCCCAACGCCACGCCGCGATCGATGCGTAGATTCCATGCAGACCGATTCCGCCTCGGACATGTGGAGGGTGGAGTTTGTTGAAGCGTTCTTGCAGGGCGTCCGATCCGAAGTGCACGATCGCAGAGCGCAGCCCGGGAATATTGAAGGCCTTGCTCGTGGACGTGAGAGTCAGCGTCCGTTTTGCGATCTCCGGTCCGAGTGTCGCGAAGGGAATGTGCACGCGACCATCGAAGAGCAGGTCGGCGTGGATCTCGTCGCTCATGACGACCAGATCGTGCTCCAGGGCCAGCGCCGCGATCCTCTCGAGATCGTC
>JAQBEG010000701.1:0-3606 GCA_032123985.1 Deltaproteobacteria bacterium | reverse complement strand
CGTAGTTGATGTCCATGATTTTCTGGATGATCGAAACATCCTGATCCATGAGCAGGCCAGTGGGCATGATTGCCGCTGCGTTGTAGACGCGATCGATGGGCCCGAGGTCTTGTTCGCAGCGCTTCACCGCGCTTTCCACAGAGGTCGGATCCGTGACATCGGTGGGAATTGTCAGGATACCGTCGTGACCGTCAGCGGTTTCTTTCAACCCGTCGACGTTCACGTCGAGGGCGGCGACCAGCTTGCCTTCTGCAGCGAGATTGCGCGCCGCGAGTCGGCCCATGCCGCTCCCGCCACCTGTAATCAATGCGACCTTGCCCGAAAATGCCATCTGAATCTCCTTCTTAGGGTTCCGCCTTGGCGGGTCGAATAGCTTCGAAATGTGCGCCAAGCGCTCGCGGCCGCCAGTTAGGACAGCGCCGAAGTCTCAATGAGCTTCATGGATTATTCCCTTCGCGCGCTGCCCTGACGACGGCGCTGCGCCCCTCGGCCTGGCCTACGCGCGCGAAGCCCTCGCCAAACGGCTCGTCCCGTCTGCGCAGAGTTTCCTTGAGGCCGTGTTCCTTGATGCTGCGTCCGTATTTGCGGACCGCCTGAGAGCGATGCGCACGCGCATCGTTTTCGCCCGCCAGCCTCTGCAGGGTCTGGGCGCCCATCAGTTCGAGAGCGAGATTGGTGATGCGCTTGTTGGCAGCGAGGAGGTCCGGGTCGATCAGGCTGAAGCGGTCGGCCAGACCCTCCACTTCATCCTCTAGAACGTCCGCCGGTACGGCCTTCATGACCAGGCCGATCTTCTCCGCATCGGCCCCCGTCACGGAGTCGCCCGTGAGCTGGAGCCGCTTCGCCCACTGCGGCCCACAGTGGTACATCCAGAGATTGTTGGGCAGGGCGCCCATAGCGCGAGCCGCCGGGAAGCCGATTCGGGCATCGTCCGCCGCAATCACGATGTCGCAGGCCATTGCGAGATCGGTCCCCCCGGCGAGGCAGTTCCCGTGGACCTGCGCGATCGAAGGCTTGTGCATTTCCCAGAGCGCGCGGATTCGCCGGTTGCCTCGCTCGATCAGCCAGATGTCGTCGTCGTGGGAGCGGCCGGTTCGATGCCCGAGGCGCTTCGTTCCTCCGAGCGCGGTGAGGTCGTAGCCCGAGCAGAACGAGGCCCCCTCCCCCCTTAACACCACGCAGTGTACTGCGTCGTCGTCATCGGCCTCCCAGAGAGCGTGTTCCAGCTCCTCGAGGAGACGCGGCGTCATCGCGTTGTGTTTGTCGGGACGCGCAAGGGTGATGCGCGCGCGCCCGTCCTCGACTTCGTATCGGATTTCTTCGTAGTCCATCTTTCCATCCATACTGTGCTCTCCTTCGGTGCTCATGCAGCACCAACCTATGCGCGTTGGCCGACCCGATAACGAAGGGGCAGCTCTTTAAGACCCACCACGAAGCTCGACTGGATCTGCTCCGGCTCTCCGGCGAGTTCGAGTGAGTCGATTCTGCTGACGAGTTCCTTCAGCATTGCCCGCTGCGACGCGCGCGCTAGATGCGAGTCGATGCAGAAATGCTCTCCGATTCCGAATCCGAGATGTGGATTCGGGTTGCGGTCGACGCGGAAAGTGAATGGGTCTTCGAAGACCTTTTCGTCGCGATTCGCCGAGCCGTAGAAGAGCACGAGGTTGTCGCCTTTGCTGAGCTTCTGGCCGTGGAAGTCGAGATCCTTGGCGACCACCCGCTTCATATAGTTGACGGGTGAGGTCCAGCGGACGATCTCTTCGACGGCGCTGTTGATCAGGCCCGGATTGCGCTTGAGCTTCTCGAACTCCTCAGGATTCTGTGCCAGGGCGCAGACGCCGCTGGCCAGTGCATTCTTGGTGGTGTCGTGTCCGGCCGAAAACGTGATCAGGTAGTAGCCGACGGTCTCCATCAGCCCCATCGGCTCGCCATTCACCTTGCCGTTGGCGAGCAGGCTCGCGAGATCGTCGGTCGGATTCGCGCGCCGATCCTCGATGATCCCGTTGAACAAGCCAAACAGCTCCATCGCCAGCTCTTTCATCGCTTTAGCGCGGTCGTCGCCCTTGCGCTGCAAGTCGGGATCGTCGCCGGCAAAGAGTTCGTTGGTCAGCCTGAGAATCTGGGGCTCTTGTTCCTGGGGTACCCCGAGGATGGTCGAGAGGATGCGAAGCGGATGCGCGGCGGCGATCTCGTTGGCGAACTCGCACTCGCCAACATTGCCCCCTGCGCCCCCACCGGCCCGCTCGACCAGCGTGTCCACCAGATGGCGCGCACTGCCTTGGACGACCGCGTCGATCCGCTTGATGGCTCGCGGTGTGAACCAGGGGACGGCGACCTTGCGGTAGTCGCGATGCTCGGGCGGATCCATCCCGATGATCACGCGCATCTGGCCGATCCCGTCCTCGGCATTCAGTGCAATCTTTTGCTCCCTGCTCTCCAGGACGATGCCGAAACGATTCAAGAAGAGGTCGGGCTGCTTGGAGATCTCGCAGATGTCCGCATGGCGCACCACTGGATAGAAGGAGTCGAAGCCGGGGGGCTCGCAGTACTGCAGTCCATCCAGCTTGCGCAGTTCGCTCCACTGATCATGGGGGACGCCAAGCGCCCCGTACGCTCGCGGTGAGATCAGCTCGAGTCCGCTGATGTCGGTCAATTGATTTCTCCTTCGCGCGCCCTAAGGCGCGCATTTAGTCCTCGGGCCACTGCGGCAGGTCGATGCTGGCGCGGAGCTTCCACTCGGGCGGCCGGCGCTCGAGAAAGGAGCGGACACCTTCGACCGCATCCGCCTGCTTCCCCACCCACGCAAGCAGCGGCCTCTCCTTGGCCATCGTCTGGCTCGGTGTTTCGCTGACGCCCTCCCAGAGCAGCCGCTTGGCGATGGCGACGGACGCCGGCGCAGCATTCACCGCGACGTCGCGAGCCCACTCCTGCGCTCGGGGCACAACGTCCTTTGCAGACAGTGCCTCGGAAGCCACCCCCAGCGCAGCGGCCTCCTCGCCCCGGAACGTGCGCCCACTCAGCAGCAGATCCGCCGCGCGAGAGAACCCGATGACGCGCGGCAGGATCGAGTGCGAACCTAACTCCGGGATGATCCCCCGACGCACGAAGGCAAACGCCAGCTTCGCGTCACTGGCCACGACGCGCAGGTCGCACTGCATCGCGAGCGTGAGCCCCACGCCGACGGCGTGCCCGTTGATCGCCGCGATCACCGGCTTTCGCACCTGGAATGCGGCGAGTCCGCGGACCCGGGCCCCGGAATTGGCTGCACGTCGGGAGTCCTCCACGTCGTCGAAGGTCTTGCCGCCTCCGCTCATGTCGGCGCCGGCGCAGAACGCCTTTCCGGCGCCGGTGAGGATGACCGCACGGACCGCATCGTCCGCGTCACAGCGCGCGTAGGCCGTCGACAATTCAGCGCCAAGCGCAAAGTGAAAGGCGTTCAACTTCTCTGGGCGATTGAGGGTGATGGTCGCCACCCCATCTTCCACAGCGAACAGGATGTGCTCGTAAAATTCTTCGTCAGACATGGGGCCTCCCATCATTCATCACCCATCGCTCATAGGGGTCGTCGCTCCTTGATCCCCGACACGTTGGAATAGAGGATCTTTG
>JAQBEG010000700.1:0-7185 GCA_032123985.1 Deltaproteobacteria bacterium | reverse complement strand
CGAGTGAGGGCACGGAAGTGTTTCTAGGATGTGGGATCAACAACAGCTCCGAAGGAGCTTGATCCTGCACGGATTCGGCCGTTGAGCCTCGATAGATGTTTGGTGCAGAGTTTTCTCTGCCGTTTGATCAGGAAACTAAAGACAGAGAGACCGTGGGACGAGCGCATCTGAAAAGAATCAGCGTGGTGGTGAAGTCCGTGCTGTTGTCAACCTGGGCCTGATAGGTGTTGGGCGAGCTACGTGAGTTTCCATTGAAGTACAAGATCTTCCTGCGCACCTATGGCTGGCGGAAGATCGATCCTGTGCTCTGGGCCAAGGTCCGCAAGCCGCTCTCCGAGTCCCGGCCAGGCCTCGTCTCTAGTGCGGGCTTCGTCCCGCCCGGGCAGGTGCCCTTCGACGAGAACATCCGTGGTGGGGGCCCGAGCTTTCGTGTGATCCAGAGCGACCAAGATCCCAGCTCCTTGATCGAATACACAAGAGTGACGCCTTCGATCATCAGGGCATCCTAGAGGATCCCAATCTGGCCTTCCCCCTCGCTGGCCTGTTCCGAAACATCTGGGCGACGATCCATCCCCTGCTCGTCGTCGGACTATCGGTAACAGGTACGCTCGGATGGATGGGGCTCGCAGGGATTCCGATTACCGCAGTGACGGAGATCCTCCCGAGCCTCCTCGTTGCAATCGGAGTCGGAGATGCCGTTCACATCCAAGCCATGTTCTACAGGCGTCGAGAACGGGGAGACGATGTATCCGCCTCAATCCGGTGGGCGTTGGAACATTCCGGCTTGGCGGTGCTGCTGACCAGCTTGACAACCGCTGCGAGCATGGCGGCCTTTCAGGCGGCGGAGCTGCGGCCAATCATCGATCTTGGTCGCGTCGCGCCGGTTGGCGTCGGACTCGCTCTCATCTTGAGTATTACGCTCCTCCCCGCATTGCTCTCCTTGACACCCATGGACCCTGTCGGCGGCAACGCGGAAGGCGCCGAGAAATCGAAGGCTCTCGACCGAGTGCTGCTTTGGCTCGGAAGCATCGGGACGCAACGGCCGTTTTCTGTGCTTGCAGTAACCGCGCTTCTATCCGGCTTGGCGATCGCGGGTGCGGTCGGACTTCGTTTCTCTCAGGACGATCTACGGTGGCTCCCGGAGAACGAACCCGTTCGCCTTGCGACCGAGGAGCTGAATCAGTCGATGGGAGGTGCTGAGCCGTTCGAACTTTATGTTCAACTGGTACAAGACCTCGATCTCCAGGACCCGGCGGTGCTGGACGCACTGCGAGAGATCGAAGAGCGCGCATCCGAGCTACGAATCGGAGCGGTTGACGTCGCGCAGATCCTGTCGCTGGTCGACGTCCTGGAGGAGACTCATCGTGCGCTCAGTGAGGACTCCGATGTCGCGCTCGCGCTGCCGAAGTCGCGCGCGGCCGTCAGCCAGGAACTGCTTCTCTTCGAGAGCGCCGCACCAGACGATTTGGCGAGACTGGTCGATGCGGAATGGCGAAAGACGAGACTCGCGATGACGGTGCCCTTCGTCGACGCGCTCTACTATCCCCGCTTCGCGAGCGCGGTTACCGATTTGGCTGATGATGTCCTCCGGAGCCATGGCCTCGATAAATCGGTCGAAATCGCTCCTACAGGACTGTAGATGGTCGCGGGCGAGACCTTTCGATTGCTCTTCGTCAGCATGGCCCGCTCGTATGCAATCGCCTTCGGCGTGATCACAATGCTCATGCTGGTGGTGATCGGAAACCTGAAGATTGGGCTACTCAGTTCGATTCCAAATCTGACTCCGATTCTATTCGTACTGGGGCTGATGGGCTGGGCCAGCGCGCCCCTCGATATCAGTTCGATGCTGGTTGGCGGCATTCTGATCGGGGTAGTCGTCGATGACACGATTCACTTCGCGCACAATTTCGCACGCTATCGCGCTCAAATTGGGTGCTCATTCCAGGCGATCAGGGAAACACTCGTCACCACTGGGCGCGCGATGCTGGTCACGTCGATCGTTCTCTCGATCGGATTTTTCGCCTTTACCGGCGCTTCCCTCTCCAACATTTCTGCTTTTGGGCTCTATTGTGGGATCGGGGTGATAGTCGCCTTTCTGGCGGACATCATCTTGATGCCCGCCCTGGTGACCATCGCGGCTCCGTGTAGACCCGGCTGCTCGTGCCGAGAGAGGATGCGAGACGAGCCAGGAGGCCAGCCCTGCTGCGAATCAGAAAATGCCTAGCGTCGACCAGTGGTTGCCGGCACTACATCGCTATCTCGGTGTCAGCGCGATCGAGCATCTCGCCACTGGCTCAACGTGAGCGTACGTGAATCCCGGGCTTATGCTTTGCGGAGAAAACGATCGAAGACCCCCGGAAGTCGATGCTTGACCAGCACTAGAACACCGAACAAGAGAACCTCTTCGACCATGAACTGAAGACCAGTGATGAATCCGGCCGCTACCAGCATGCCTTGAATCGCGGATACCCAGACAAAATCCTGCACCTGATCTCTGCAGATGTGACAGACCGGAATCCGAAACAATTTCACGCCAGTGTGCATTCTGCAGAACAGGCATCGCCAAGGTTGGATAGCGGTGGATTCGTCACTCATGATGCGTCCTCTCGATGTCGCGCAGACGAAGTGCGCGCAGGATACCCGAAGATCTCAGCAAGATCCTTGCACCCGACACCATCACTAGACACGCGCTGACCGCGCGTTCGGCTGAACTGCTGCCGGGGCTCTGCTACACGTTTCCATCATGAGAAATCCTAGACGTTCTGCCCTCGCACCCGTTCTGCTCGCCTGCATTTTCGGATTCTCGAACATGGGCTGCGTTCTCTCGCAGTCGACGAACGGGACAGGTATTTCAGAGGAACAGGTGGACGCGATCGTGGTCGGGGGGTCGACGCGTGCGGATGTCGCGACAGTACTCGGCGCGCCGGACGAAATCATCTACTCGAATCTCGAGCACGATCCGCTCTTCGAGCGGGCCTACAAATACACGCGAAAGCGGAGCAAGACGACCTTCTTTACGGTGATCCTCTTCTCTGGGGCGCGGTCGGATGTGAACCACGATCAAGTCATCGTATTCTTCGACGACTTCGGCCTGGTCGAGGACGTTGCAGCCCGCCTCGACATGGATCGACCACGCTACGGCCCACCCTGGGGCGACGACGACAAGTGAAGCGCGTACGGTGCATATCGCTTCTGATCGTTGCCATGACAATGCTCGGAGGTTGTACTCTTCATCTCGCCCAGGTACGCGAGAACAGCGTCATCGATACCGTACGCTATGCGGCGATCGAACTTGGCCAGGATCGGCGGTCGGACGTGATGGCCTCACTCGGACCGCCGGATCGGATCGTCTACGCTCGATCGGCGCTCATCTTCGACTATCTCTGGATGCGGCATCGCGGCACCGATACACGTCTCTTCGTTCCCTCGGAAGTCATTCCCGGATTCGATCCGCTCTTCCTATTGTCGTTCCCGCGATATTTCTTCGACCCCTCCGAGAATCCCGAAGAGTTCGAGAAGAGCTACGTAGAGCGATTTGCTGAGGGCTTGGCACGAATCACGGCCAGCATCATTCCCTTCGCGAACGGTCAGGACTTGTTGATCGCGAAAGGACACCAGCTCCGCAAGGATCGCGTTCGAATCGTCTTCGATCGCGAAAGCCTGGTGGTACTGGGAAAATCGTTGCGTTTCGCCTCGGGCAAATACAGCGATGAATCGCTGGTGGACCGGGTTCTGCTGCGGGCTGACTGAGAGGCATTCTTCGTGAGAAGCTCCGCTTCTCGGACGTCAACTGGGACATACCCGATGATGGGTTGCACCCAGCGGGCTCGGAGAGAGCCTTTGCCTTCTTGTGTAGACCTACTCCGCGAACTCTGTCGGCAGTCCGTTCGCGCTCCACGCCATCATGTCGCCCTCGAGGTGAAAGATCTCGGTGTATCCGCCCTCTAGGAGAACCATAGCGGCCTTGCCCGCCCGCGTGCCGCTCTTGCAATACACGACAATTGGTCGATCCATCTCGGAATCGAGCTCCACCAGGCGAGAAGCAAGCTCGCCGTGTGGAATATTCAATGCGTTCGGAACGTGCCCCGAGCTGAACTCGCCCGGCGTGCGAACGTCGAGGATCAGCACTCCGTCCGGAGGGTTCGACAGGAACTCCTCCTGAGCAAGTTCTTTGACGGCTGGAGTGCCGGCGTCGGCTCCACCGCAGCCGAGTGCCATGATCGAAATGACGAGAACCAGAACGCTCCTCAATTTCGGAAAGGTCATCAGCCCTCCTCCTCTTTGATCTCGAAATTCTTGTCCCGGAGCTTCACGAGCAGGTCCTCGATCGTTCCGGCGTTCAGAATCTCAGCGAACTGAGATCGGTAGTTGGAAACCAGACTCACGCCCTCGATCACGACATCGATGATGCGCCAGCGCTCGTTTTGACTTCGAAGGCGGTAGGAAATTTCGGCGTCGTCAAATTCCCCTCCAACGATTCGCGTCTTGACCGAAACATCGTCACGCGGCTCGACCTGGGTCCCGAAGATCTCGACTCGTTCCTGGTTGTAGCGATCGAGGCGCGTGCCGTACGTCCTCGAAAGATTTCGTTTGAACTCACGAACGAATTCGGCTCGCTGCTCCTTGTCGAGTTTTCGCCAGTTTCTCGCGAGCACGAGTTTTGACATCGTCGTGAAATCGAAGATTTCGTAGGCGATATTTTCAATCGCACTGATTCGAGCATCCTTCGATTCGTCTTTTCGAGCGAGTACCGAGATGATCCTGGTCGCAGTTTCATCGATCAATGCGCGTGGCTCAGCGGTGATGTCCGGAGTTTCTGCGGCACGTCCGGGCAGGCTCGGAAGGGTCAGCAGACTCACCACGAGCAGGATCTTCGCGACATGACTCGCAATTCCCGGCCGAACGCAAAGGAAGGGTCCGCTAGAGATCGTCATAGTTCTCCTCATCATCGTCTTCCTCGTCGATAAAATAGAATTCTTCGTCATCGAGGGCGGGTGCATCAGTCTGGTCGAGAACCTTTGCGCGACGATTTTGAAGATACGCATTTCGAACAAATACGTAGAAGTCGAAAGCATCTCTCCGACTCGCGTCAATCTCCTCGAGATAAATGCTTCGCAGATTCAGGAGCTCGAGGCCGTATAGTCCGGCTGAGGCCCCGAAGGTCTCGAGCCCGTTCAGCCCTGCAACGCCAGACCAGAATGGCGTGAAATACGCGTAGGAGGCGGCCGCGACATCGACGACCTGACCCGCTCCGGAGCGTATCGTATAGGAACCGAATAGCGGCATCACCAGATAGGGTCCTGACGGGACTCCCCAGACGCCCAGGGTCTGGCCGAAATCCTCGTCGCTCTTTGGAATATCCACCATCGTCGCGATGTCGATGAAGCCAGCAAGACCGAAGACCGAGTTGTAAACGAGTCTGAGGACATCAAAAAATGCTGCCCCTGGCTTCCCCTGAAGCAAGTCGTTCGCGAAAATCGTCGGTGTTCTCAAATTGTCGAAGAAGTTTCTCAGCCCCGTCTGCGCGAACCCTGGCACGACAAAATCCCAGGCCGTCGCTACTGGCTCGATCGCATATTCGTCCAAGGTCTCGTTGAACGCAAAGATGCCACGATTCATCGGCTCCCACGGATCGGGCTTCTCAGGTGTCGCGCAGCCAATCCCTGCCAGGCCGACCAGGCAGAGCGCTGTCACAAGAAAAGCGAAACGAACTACCATCAATTCAGAGTCCCCTGATCTCAGTCCGACACGCCTGCGTCATGCACGAGGCGACCAATCAACTTGTCGATCGAGAATGCGCTCTCGGTAAAAGTGAACTCTTCTCCGTCCTCGAGAACCTCATCTTCAGCGCCGAGTTCGACCGAAATGAATTGATCCCCGAGCAGCCCCGAAGTCCGGATTGCCGCCGCGGAATCGATCGAAAGGCCGACGCCCGAGTCAACCATGAGCGCAACTTTCGCGCGGAGGTCTTCATCGAGACCGATGGCCGAGACCTGGCCGACTTTCACGCCGCCAATCCGCACCGGCGCACGCACCGAAAGCCCTCCAACATCGTCAAAGGTCGCATGCAGAACGATGGTATCGCTGCCCCCGAGTTCGAGACCTCCGACTTGCAGCGACAAGTACGCAATCGCCATCAAGCCGACGAGAACGAAGACGCCGACGACGAGATCACGCGTCGAACTATTCTGCATGGTTTCTCCTTACATTTCTCATTTCGGCACGCTGATCGCTATACGCTCCAGAGCGCCGTAATCACGTAATCGCTAAGCAGGATGCAGACCGACGCGGTGACTACCGTCGATGTCGTCGCACGTGCAACCCCGGTGGCATCAGGCGCGCACGCATGCCCTTTGTAGGTCGCGATCAGCCCGAGCACCGTCCCGAAAACCAGACTCTTCATCAGGCTTTGATCGACATCGTCCGAGAAGCGGACCGCACTCTCGAGCCCGGAAAGGTAAACACCGCCGTCGAGACCTTGCAACGACACGCCGACGACATAGGCGCCGCCGATCGAAAACACGATGAAGAGCGCGTTCAGAAGCGGCATCGCGAGCATCAACGCCAGTGCTCTTGGCATGGCAACAAAATGAACGGGGTTGATCGCCATCATTCTAAGTCCATCGAGCTGCTCGGTCGCCTTCATCGCGCCGATTTCCGCGGTAATCGCCGAGCCCGCACGGCCCGTCACGAGCAGACCTGTCACGACCGGGCCCAATTCGCGAACGAGAGAAAGCCCGACGACCGCGCCCAACCCCTCTTCCGCGCCGAAGCGAGTCAGCGTCGTGTAGAGCTGGAGCCCGAGGACCATGCCGACGGTAAAGCCGGACATGCAGATCAGCGCAACCGAGAGAACACCCGTGTCGTAGAGCGCGCGAATGAAGAAGCCGAATCGCGTCGGCGGCTGGGTCACAGCGGCCATCAGTGCGCCGGCGAAATTCCCGATGCGTCCCAATCCCTCGATGAGCTGGCTCGCCTTTGCTCCGACGTCACGAACGAACCCCATCACGTGCCACTCCGATCGCGAATTTCGTGCAGCCGAGCGAGATACGCCCGACCGTCTTCGCCGAGGAATTCCTTGATGTCCTCATCGGCGTGGTCCGCGAGATCTTCCGGCGTTCCCGCGACACATCCCTCGTCGCGCAGCAGGATCATCTGATCAGCCATACGGAGCGAAGACGCCAT
>JAQBEG010000699.1:0-6163 GCA_032123985.1 Deltaproteobacteria bacterium | reverse complement strand
GGCGGCAGGCTGCGGCGATGCATCGACTAGACGGATCCCCCCTTTCGCTTTCGGACCTGAAATCGTGGCTCTGTGATCACGGGAACGGCACTGCCCCGCTGAGCGCGAGTCGCCCGGTCGAGGATCCTGATCGTTACAGCGTGTGTATGCATGCCGATCCGATGTCGATGACGACGGCGAGTCTCGTTGCACGTCTTCCCGCGGAGATTGGCAGAACGCCCTGGCCGGTCTGGATCTCTTTTGCCACGCCTTGTACGGGACTCTTCGTTCCGGTGTATCTCGACGGTGTGATTCCGGCCGAATTTGCTTCAGCCGGTGAGCCCGAATCGGGTCATGGGTCGGGGACGGCATCGGTGTGGTGCGCTATGCGCGATCTGCAGGAACGGGCTACCGCCGACTTCGAGCGGACGCTTCCGGTTATTCGCGCGGGTTGGCAGACTTTCGAACGCGAGGTCGAAGTCGAGCGTATTCGCGTCGAACAGGAAGTCTCGAATCTCTATGCGGCGCAGAGATTGGATGACGGAGAAAGGGCGCTGAGTCACTTCATGAAGACGACCGCAGAACGCATGCTCTCGACGTCGCAAACTCTGGCGGCCCAGATCTAAGAAGTTAGGCGCTGCGAATTTCACGTACCGGGGCCGAGGCCGGCCGGACACTGAGCGCGCGGACGTAATATTCGCATCTCATTTCCCAGGGTACGCCCAAGGCGTTCAGGATGTGACGCTTGGTGGCCTGGCGGCATGCACGCCCTTTTTCGACCGCATGAATCGTTCGCGGCGAGACATTGGCTCGTTTCGCGAGGTCATCTTGGGTCCATCCCAGGGCTTGTCGGGCTGCGCGGATGCGATTCATGGGGCCAGTTCTCGGGGTGTGGGGGTAATTTGTTTGAACGGCCCAGGATAGCGTCGGTCGCGCGATCCGGGGACACCGATTTGCTCCAACTAGCTGATTCCCTTGGGGGTTTTAGGGTTCTTAGTTTCGAATCGGTCCGCAAATCGGCTCGGCCCCGCAGGCGACGGCCTGGCCGTCAACACTAACCCCGGATCGATCGCTCCGTATGCAGGGGTCGGTGGCCATTCGTCGCGATCAACGGCCTCGGGGCCGATCCGGCCCGCATTGAACTAGGCTCGGGATGATGCAGGAATATCTCGAATCGACGCCCATCCTCGACTGCGACCATCCCGAGGTCGTCGCCTTCGTGCGGAAGCACGCTGATGAGAATGCTGATCCGCGTGGGGCTGCCGTCCAGCTCTACTACGCGGTTCGCGATGGCTTTCGCTACGACCCGTATAACGCGGGTGCAGACGTGGAGGCACTTCGTGCTTCGAGCGTTTTGGCCGCCGGGCGCGGCTGGTGCGTCTCGAAGGCGGTGCTGTTGACCGCGGCCTGTCGCGCAAGGGGAATCCCGGCGCGGCTGGGCTTTGCGGATGTGCGCAACCATTTGTCGACCGAGCGTATGCGCCAGACGATGAAAACCGACGTCTTTTACTACCACGGCTACAGCTCGATTTTTCTGGGCGATCGCTGGCTGAAGGCGACACCGGCTTTCAACGTGGAGCTTTGCGAGAAGTTCCGGCTGCTTCCGCTCGAATTCGATGGGACCGAAGACTCGATCTATCACGAATTCGACGTGGATGGCCGCAAGCATATGGAGTACGTCCGCGATCGAGGTGAATTCGCGGACGTGCCGCTCGAGGATCTCCAGCGGACTTTTCGCGAGCAGTATCCGTCGATGAACCTGGGGTTCGAGAACGCGGATTTCGATCGAGACGTAGCCGACGAGGTCTGTCGCTAAGTGGCTCTCGATTACGTTGCGATGGCGGGACCCGTCTTCATCCTGTTGATCGCGGCGGAGATTCTTGTGGCCTATCGGCGGGGCCTGTCGTACTACCGAGTCAACGACGCGATCAATGACATCAGCACTGGTGTTTTGATGCAGCTCAGCATGCCATTTGCGAAGGGGTTGATCTTTGCTGGCTATTTCGGGATCTACGAGAAATTTAGACTCACCGATTTCCCGGCGACTCACGCCGGAACCTGGATCGCCTGCTTCTTTGCCGTCGATTGCGCCTACTACTGGTTCCATCGCCTGAGTCACGAGATCAATTTTCTCTGGGCAGCTCATGTGGTTCATCATCAGAGCGAGGACTACAACCTGGCGGTCGCCCTGCGGCAGAGCACATTCCAGCCTTTCTTTGGTTCGTTCTTCTACTGGCCGCTCGCCCTGATCGGATTCCCGCCACTGGTCTTCTTGACGTGCTCGTCCCTCAACACGCTCTACCAATTCTGGCTCCACACCCAGACGATTCGCACCCTCGGTCCGCTCGAAGAGGTCCTCGTAACCCCTTCCCATCACCGGGTGCACCATGGTCGCAATCCGATCTACCTGGATCGCAATCACGGCGGCACCTTCATCATCTGGGATCGTCTCTTTGGCACTTTTGAGCGGGAAGGCGAGGAGGTCGTCTACGGGATCACGACACCGCTCGAAAGTTGGAATCCCGTTTGGGCGAACTTCCACTATTGGGTCGATCTCTTCCGTACGGCAAGCGCGACGCGCAGGCCGATCGACAAGCTCCGCACGTTCGTCGCGGCGCCGGGTTGGTATCCGTCCGATCAGGGCGGCGTCGTCGCACCGCCTTCCGTCTCGAACCTCACCACGAAATTCGATCGACCCTATCCGAAGGGGCTTGCGGGCTATGCGCTCTTTCAGTTCGGCCTGCTCGTTGGTCTGACGATCGCGTTGGGTCTCGCCGGGGAATCGATCGGCCTTGGCGCAAAGTTGGGCGGAGTCGCGCTGGTGGCTTGGGGTCTCTTGAATATTGGGGGCCTCTTCGAAGGTCGCGCGCGGTCGTTTGTCTCGGAGGCGCTGCGTGTAGTCGTGGCTCCGCTGTTGCCACTATGGTTGTTGTCGGGCCGGCCTGCATGGATGATGGCCGGTGTGTTTGCGCTCGGGACCCTCGCCTTTGGGGTTCGCCTGCTCGGGCTCCGCGATCGATTTGTGGTAGAAGCAACGACCGCGATGGGTGCTTGATCGATCTGACGCCCCGGGTCTCGTCGTCGACTTTGCCCGGGTGAATCCCCGCCCCTCGGCTTCTACCGAACGATCTCGTAGTCTCGCTCGCGAAAATGCCGAGTTCTCAATGCGTATTCCGCCGCAAAGCCCGGGTAGAGAGCGTGATTGCTTCCGTCGGGTGAGAGATACCAGCTGTTGCAGCCCGTCGACCACACCATGTACTTCATACGGCCTTGCAGGACTTCGTTGTATCGGGTCTGTACTTCTTGTCGCACGTTCACGTAGCGGAGCCCTTCGTTCCGAAGTTTATTGATCGCGGCCACGGTATGGGCGATCTGTGCTTCGGTGTAGACCAGTACGGAGGTGTGACCCGGTCCGGTGTTGGGTCCCATCAGAATGAACCAGTTAGGGAACCCCGAAACGCTCATCCCCTTGTAGGCGACGGCACCGTTCTTCCAGGCTTCGTCGATCGTGCGGCCTCCAATTCCAGTGATCGGAAAGGGCGCACTGGCGAGACCTAGATCGAAGCCGGTCGCGATGATGATCGCGTCGACCTCACGGAATGTTCCATCCTTGGTTTCGATCCCACCGCTCTTGATCTCTTCGATCGGGTCGGTGACGAGCTCGACATTCGATCGTTCGAACGATGCCCAGTATTCGTCAGAGATCAGGATGCGTTTGCAGCCGAATTGAAAGTTGGGCTTGAGCTTTTTGCGTAGGTCGGGATCCTTCACCTGAGCCTCGAGATGCAGCAGGGAGCCTCTTTTTCCGACACTGGACAACCATTCGCTGTCGAGGAAGACGATGGGGCCCATGAGTTCGCTCAGCCAGTATTTCACGAAGCGGCTGGCGTGCAGCAAGGCCGGGAAGCGTGCAAGGATTCGTTTGAAGCGCTCGGAATAGACCTTGTCGTTCTTCGGAACGACCCATGCCGGTGTGCGTTGATAGACGTCGAGATGTTCGACCTCTCGCGCGATCGAGGGCACGACCTGGACGGCGCTGGCTCCGGTGCCGATGACGGCGACGCGACGGCCCGATAGGTCATAGTCGTGTTTCCAGCGCGCCGTGTGAAAGAGCTCGCCCGTAAAGCTCTGCAGCCCTTTGATGTCCGGCGTCATTGGATCGACCAGTCCGCCGGCGCACGAAACGACCACGCGCGCTGAAAAAGTGTCATTGTCCGCCGTCGTCAGAGTCCAACTGCCCTCGTCCTCGTCGAATCTCGCGTCGACGATCTCGGTGTCGAAGCGCGTGTGCTCACGAAGGTTCCATTTGTTGGTGATTGATTTCAGGTAGTCATGGATCTCGCCTGACTCAGCGTATCGGCGGCTCCATCCAGGGCGCTGCTCGAATGAAAGCGAATAGGCATGGGAGGGGACGTCGCAGGCAGCACCCGGATAGGTATTGTCACGCCATGTTCCGCCGACATCGCTGGCTCGTTCGAAGATCGTAAACGAGTCGACTCCGGCCTTCTTGAGTTGGATTGCAGTGCCGATGCCGGAGAAACCGGCGCCGATGATTGCGATCGGGAAATCTGCTTTGGAGGGACTGCTCATGCTGTCTCCTTTTTCATGAGTCCGTTCTGGATGAAGGCCATATAAGCGGCGATGACGGCATCGTCGCCGGGATAGGGTTTGCCATCTACGCCCTCGACCATCTGGTCGAGAAAATATCGCGCGCCTAATATGAAATGCGCCACGGTCGCGATCTCGAGAGGATCCATGGGCCGGAGTTCGCCGGCGCGGACGGCTTCCTCGAGTCCGTCACGAATAATGCGTAGCCAGTTGTCGATGCCTTGCCTGTAGAGTTCGGGCCGATGAAGGCGTGCCTCTTCTGCAAGGCGAACATAGGCTGGATTGCGGTGGACGAAGGCCAGGTAGGCGCGAATCGAGGCTTCTTCGGCCGCCAGATAGCCCGGAATGTCGCTGATCGCGTTTTCTACGACGCCTAGCAATTCGAGTTGAACCCACGTCATCAGCTCGCGGAGCAAGTCGTCTCGCGAACCGAAGTGGTAATGGAGATTGCCCACCGCAACGTCAGCACGCGCGGCGATGGCCCCGACGGCCGCACGGTGAAGACCGACCTCACCGGCGACGTGGAAGGCCGCCGCCAGGATGCGTTCCCGCGTCTGGCTCGACTTGGCGTAGGGCCCCCGCTTGTTGAGTGTCGGGTCGGGAGCGCTACGCGAGGCGGCGGATCTAGCCACGGAGGAAATCCTCGAGTGATTCCATTACTGGAAATTGATTCAATATTCAAATTTGTCAACGGAAAACCTTCACACGGGGTCGCCTGTGTGCTAATTCGCGCTTCGATTTAACGACGTTATACTGCTTTCTCGTCGTTAATATCAACTAAATCAACCGGATAGATCGTCGAGTGCCCACGCATCTGGAGTCGCTTCATGTCCCTACACGCCGCCGAAGAGCGCCGCAGCCAGAGTCGGGCCGAGACTCGTCGGGCCATCCTCGACGCCACCGAGGAGTTGCTCCTGGAAGCGGGCCACCGGGGTCTTTCGGTACGGAAGTTGGTCAATCGCTGCGGCTACAGCGCGCCGACGATCTACCACCATTTTGGGGACAAGGACGGTTTGATCGATGCCCTGCTCGAGCAGCGGCTGACGCTGCTGGCGAGCGATCTCAAGCGCGTCCCGCTGGTCGATGATCCAGTCGAAAATCTGCGCGCTCTGACCCGGGCCTTCGCGATGTTCGGCCTGCGCAATCCAACGCACTACCAGCTCTTGATGCAGGTTCGCGAGGAAGAGGCCGGCATGATCGAATCGGCCGAGGAAGCGCGACTCCTGATGCAGACCCCCGCCGAGCAGATCGCCCTGCGCAACTGGATCGAATTGGGCGATCTCGAAGCGTTGCGTCAGGCCATCTGGACCATGGTCCACGGGATCGTGTCGATGCACGCCCTCCGCCCGGACATCGAGTGGAAACCAGAGCTATTGGACCAGAGTATCGAAGGCATTATTCGCGGATGGCTCACACCAAAGCACGCGAGACAGAGGAGTGCGAGCCAAGGCTCGCAGGAGTAGGAAGCATGCGCGAATTCAAACGAGACGGTCGAACGATGGGGGCACGAATCGGCATCGCCCTATTGTGTAGTTTGTGCGGCCTGCTCCTTCAGGCCTGTCGAGCGGAGGAGTCC
>JAQBEG010000698.1:0-3953 GCA_032123985.1 Deltaproteobacteria bacterium | reverse complement strand
TTGCAGGTGCGCCCCGCCCAGGGCGAGACTGCCGCGTTCGTGGCGGATCTGGATCTCGGCAGCAGTGGAAAAGCGGTGATCACTGGAAAGCTGACTCTCGGCGGTGTGCGAGAGGTGAGCGCGGAGATCCAGGCGCTCGACCTCGAACTCGCGAAGCACCTCCTGCCCGATCCTCGGATGGAGCTGGCGGGTTTGGCAACCGGAAATGTTCGAGTCGTCGGCGAGATGGCATCGCCTGAGTCGGTCAGCCTCGATGTCCGCGTGGAGTTGGGGCGACTACGAATGCCGGACTTTCTCGTCGAAGGCCCATTTCTGGCCATTCTGAAGATCGATTCTCCCCTATCCGCGCGGCCACACGGCCGCCTCGATCTCGATCTCACTGCGGCGACTCTCGAATATCAAGACCAATTCAAGAAACGAGCTGGGACACCTGCGGAGATGACTTCGGAATTTGCGCTCGGGAAATCCGGCGAGCTCGTCTTCGAGAACCGACTCAAATTGCGCGATGTCAATGAGATCCTCAGGCACGGTGCCATCAACGATTCGACACCTGTCGCGGTCACGATTCTGGGTTTGGATCGACAAGGGTGACTCGAATCACCTCGTTCGCTCGCATTTCATCAACTCGTCTGCATCGACGTGAGCAACTCCTGGGCAGGCGAGCGGCGAGTATGTAGTAGGTCGTGACGCGTTCGTGCTCTGCGTCACCTCAGCGAACGGTCGACCGTCATCCATCTCGTGTCATGTTTCGCTTTGGAAATCGAGGCCTCATTCTATTTCGGTGAAAGCCGATAGGAATGTTCTGGGAGGCCCTTCGATGCCCGCAACGCTCCTCTGTGTCCAGCAAGATCGTGAACTGGGACGGCTCTATGCCGAAGCCCTCCTTGCCAATGGCTATGAGGTTCTTTGCGCGCATGATGGCCGGGGCGCGCTCGAGATACTGAGCCGGCAGAACCCGAGCCTCGTCGTTCTCGACGTCAACCTGCCACGACAGGACGGCTTCGAGATCCTTGCTGAGATGCGCATGCGAGATGCGTGCAAATTACTTCCGGTGTTGTTGCTGAGTCAGGGTGACGTAACGGATGACATCGTTGCGAGAGCGAAAAAGCTCGGTGCACTCGGCGTCGAGTCCGCGCCTATCGAAGTCGAACGGCTTCTCGCGAAAATCGGGGAATATGTCAGACTTCTCGAGAAGGAGGCCGCTCCAGTCGTACAGGTTCCGAGCGATGGCAACCTCCAGGGAATTCCGTTTCCGGAGCTCTTGCGCCGCCTTCATCTCGATTCCCTCGATGGCGTTCTGCTTCTCGAGCATGGGCGAAAGAAGAAAGCGATCGAGCTGCAGCGTGGCTGGCCCGTTTCCGTCAAGTCGAATCTGATCTCGGAATGCTTTGGCAGCTTTCTCGTTAAGAATGGTCGCTGTACGAAGGACGAGCTCGACGAATCGATCAAGCGAATGCGGACGGGCGAAGGACTTCAGGGCGAGGTCCTCGTGGCCATGGATGTGCTCGATGAGGAGGCGGTCGTCGAGGAATTACAGGCGCACGCGCTCGAAAAATTCTTCGAGATCTTTTCCTGGCGCGACGGACTATTCAACGTACGAGCGGGTGCTCATGTTCAGCGTGGCTCGAGTTTTGGCATTCAAGGCCATCCGTCCAAGCTGATCGTTGAAGGCATACGCCGTCAGTTTTCACTGAAACAGATCGACCGCTATTTCGCAATGTATCACGATGCTTTTCTCGTTTCTCTCGTGCGCTCCCAGGAGCAGATCGATATCGTCGGGATAGTAGAGGAGGAGGCCCAATGGTTGCGGACCCTCGATGGCTCGAAGTCGCTCGGCGCCCTCCTCGAATCACCCGAGACGATCAGACGAATCGCTTTCGGACTCATCTCGATCGAATTGCTCGGTGTCGAGTCGAGTGTGGACGTTCAGGCTGAAGGCGCTCTCGTAGTCGAAGGCGTTTCGGTCAACACGTCCGAATCCTCGTCTGGTTCGAAGCCGGATGACGAGCTGCGCATCGAACTTGCAAGCCTGGCCAACCACATGCAGAACAAGGATCACTACGGCACGCTCGGTGTTCTCTCGACCGCCGACGACGACGAAATTCGGGCGGCCTACGCGAATCTGGCAAAACAAGCACACCCCGACCGCTTTCACGGGGCGAGCAGCTCTGTCCGTCAACTCGCTTCCCAGGTCTTCGATCGAATTGCACAGGCCCACTCTGCGATTTCAACCGCTGTCAACCGCCAGACCTATGCGCAGGAACTTTCTCGAGGACGTCGGGTCGCGGCCGTCGAGGACGAGGGTCGTCGTGCGCTGCAGGCCGAGACCGAGTACCAGCGCGGCGAAAAGCTCGTTGCACAGCGTGACTACGAAGGGGCGCTTCTCTGCTTCGGTCGCGCGATGGAAAATTTTCCGAGCGAGGGCGAATACCGCTCCCACTACGGTTGGTGCCTCTATCTTTGTCATCCCGACAACGAGGTCATGCTGAGTGAAGCGCTCGAGTATTGTCGAGAGGGCGTCAAGCTGGCGAAGGACCGGGAGAAGCCCTACCTCTTGCTGGGACGACTCTACAAGGCGACGGGTAAGGTCGTTGCAGCAAAGAAGATGTTCATGCGTGCCGTCGAGATCAGGCCGCAGTGTGTCGAAGCGATGCGCGAGCTGCGGATCATGAACATGCGTCGCGACAAAGACAAGGGCGTGCTCAAGAGGATCTTTCGGCGTTAGATGCTGCGCTTCGATCATTGACGAAGTTCGGCGCGATCGCCGCGGACCTTCGCATCACGACCTGACGAGAGGTCGGATTAGGCGATGGCAAAGAACGCGGCACAGGGCGTGAGCGGCAAGGAAATCTGGCTCGACGGCAAATTCGTCAAATGGTCTGACGCCAATATTCATATTCTCACGCATACGTTGCACTACGGGTTGGGTGTCTTCGAGGGCATTCGATGTTATGCCGGGGCTGACGGCCGCTCTGCCGTTTTCAGGCTTTCCGAGCATATCCGCCGACTTTTCGATTCCGCGAAGATCAATCTGATGAAGATTCCATTCAGTCCGGAAGAGCTCGAGGCGGTGACGCTCGAGTCTTTGCGTCGGAATGATCTCGCTGAGGGCTATATCCGTCCACTCGTCTTCATTGGCGACGGCGCGATGGGACTCCATCCCGGCGACAACCCGGTTAGGGTTTCGGTGATCGCCTGGAAATGGGGCAAATATCTCGGGGACGAGGGTATGGCGAAGGGCATTCGAGCAAAGATCTCGACTTTCGCACGGCACCACGTCAATGCGAAAATGACCAATGGTAAGACCTGTGGCGACTACGTGAACTCGATTCTCGCCAAGCGGGAAGCGCTGCTCGACGGATTCGATGAAGCGATCATGCTCGATACCCAGGGTCTCGTCGCCGAATGCACGGGCGAGAACATTTTCATCGTACGAGATGGGAAGATCCGAACGCCGCCTCTCTACAGCGCGCTCGATGGCATCACGCGCGCCTCGATGATCGAGGTCGCTCACGACCGTGGCTTTCAAGTCGAAGAGACTCAGATCACACGGGATGATCTCTATGTCGCAGACGAGATTTTTCTGACCGGGACCGCTGCTGAAGTCACGCCGATTCGCGAGATCGACCATCGCACGATCGGCGAGGGCAAGCGCGGCCCGATTACTGAAGAGCTTCAGACGGCCTTTTTCGACGTCGTGACCGGCCGAGACGCTCGCTACGACCGCTGGCGCTCCTTCGTTGATTAGACCCCGAGGGGCAATTTTTTGATGAGGGTTGAATCTGTATCACAATGAGTCACATTGTGATCCATGAAAAACCAAACCACCGATTCTTGCCATTCGCATAAACGCCGTCGCGACGGCAGTCATCATGCCCGCAAAGAACGGGTCCTCCACACCAGGGTCTCCGAGCAACTCTCTGATGACATCCGAAAATTCGCTGACGATCTCC
>JAQBEG010000697.1:0-3180 GCA_032123985.1 Deltaproteobacteria bacterium | reverse complement strand
GGGGATTCGGGTACGATCCGATCTTCCAACCCGACGGATGCGATCGCGCGATGGCCGAACTCGATCGTCGCGAGAAGGACCGGCTCTCGCATCGCGGCCGAGCCTTTCGCGCGCTAGGGCCCATCATCGATCGATTGATCCGGGAAACCCAGTCCTAGCGGCTCACTAAACCTCGAGCGAGTGCAGTCGTTGCAGAACGAACTGGCCGATTGGTTGCAGGACAGAATTGGACAAGTTATCGAAGCGAACGCCCATGCCGAGTGGAAGGTTCGGTCGCTGAAGGTTGCCGGGCACGTTCGCAAAGGCAACGATGCCATCGATTTCGAACTCGCGTTGCTCGAGTTCGAAGATCATTCGTAGACGCGCGCCATCCATGCTCGCGAGCGGCGTTTCGATGAAACATCCGCCCTCTGAAAGACTGTAGAGAACGCCGTTTTTTTCGCGGCCACCGACCAGGATGCGGACGGTCGCATGAATCGGTGCACGGCGGGTGCCGCGCACCGAGCGCTGGTTCTCCCCGGAGATGAGTCGATTGAGCTGAAAACGAAGAATGCCCGAGTCGTATCCATCCCAGAGCGCCAAAAGAACGCCGGCTTGACGCAGACGTTTCCGTTGGGCGGGATCCGCAGCCTTGCCATACGCCATGCACGGCAATACCGGTTCACGGCGGCGCATACTCTTCAGTGCCTTGTGGACTTCTTTGCCGTCGAGTTCCGACGGCAGGAGCACGGCGCTGACCGCATATTGCTTGCTCTTGACGATCTCGACAGCTTGGATCAAATCAGGGACCCGAATGGGCTCCGTCCCGAGGCGCACCAACTGGGCTGCGAGGGTTCCGGTCAGAGCCGGATCCTTCTCGAGTAGCAGGACAAAATGGCTGATGGGCATTGTCTCCCGATCGGGCATTCTTGCTTGCCGCTTGAGCGACAGGCACTTGCCCGCCGAGCCGGGAGTCGACCGAGGAGCGGCTGGGCCTGTTCAAGCGACCATGGTTGGCCTATCGAATCGGCTTCCGAGCCATTCCTCAGGCGTCGGATGGTGGGGGTCGAAGCGTAGAATTCTCTTCTCGAGTCGGCGTCGCGCGCGATCGCTGAGCGAGAGACCTTCCTCTGCGAGCAAGTCGGAAAGGTTGTTCTCGACGAAGTAGCGTGCCTGCGATCGCGTCAGTTCGTTGGGGTCTCCTCCACCCTCCCATACGAGCAGCCAGAGGTCGTAGCGAGAAATCCGTCGACTCGCGGCGACGCAGATTTCGCAATAAAGATGCTCGAAGTAGCGCCTCTGCATGGATCGGCAGCTCCCAATCCGCGTTGTCCGGCAAACAGACCGTATTCACCGCGGGTCGAGATTGAGTGGTCGGGCTCGATCGAATGTGTCAGGGTGAAATGCCCCCAACACTTCTCTCGTATAGCCGACCTTTCCGATTTCGTAGGCCGTTACGCTCCGCTGCGATCGCGATGCCGGCGCAACGCCGATTGCTGCGGTGTTTCGAGGACCGAGGAGCGGCGAACAGAGCCATCTCTCGCTTTCGTGAGCCAGGAGGCCGCTCGGGCGTCCGCGTCGCTGCGTTAGGATCTGCTCGCAGCAACGGTCGCATCGGATTGATCGATCAGAGTCCGCCGGAGTCGAGTTTGTTGGAAGACCAGAATCGAAATGATAACCCGCGGGACGAACTCGACCAGCGGTTGTCGTCTTGGATGCAGGCTGCCCAGGCGGGAGATGCTGCGGCCTATCGAGACCTCCTCACGACAATTCAACCCAAAATCCGCGCCATGGTTCTTGGCAAGATCCGCGAGGAGGCCGCGGCGGAAGATGTCGTCCAGAATACGCTGCTTTCGATTCACAGAGGTCGATCGACCTTTCGCGCGGAGCGGCCCTTCGGGCCTTGGATGAGGGCGATCACTCGAAATTCGATCATCGACCATTTTCGCGAGCGAAAACGTCGCGGGGATCAAGAAGTCGAATTGGTGGTCGAGAATTGGCCAGCTGAAAGCGAGAGTGCAGAGAGCCGGGAAGAGCGATTGGCTCCCGAACTCGCTGCCGCGTTAGCTGCGCTGCCCGATGCACAGCGTGAAGCCGTCACGTTGGTTCAGGTGAACGGGTTGTCGGTGGCCGAGGCGGCCTTGCGTGTCGGAATATCACCCGGCGCGCTCAAGGTCCGGGCACACCGCGGCTACCGGGCCATGCGACAGGCCCTCGACGGGTCGCGTCAAAGCGGTGAGTGGCAGTCATCGAGTCCGGTCCATGCAACGAAAGAAACGACTTCGAGAGGTGCAGGGTGACGAGCGCGGCGGATCGACTGATCTCTGGACTGGTTGAAAACCTGGAGCCGGTTCGCCCGCTACCGCGGCTGCGCATCGCGTTTGCGACCATTATCGCCCTATGGGCGACATTACTCGCTCTGGTTTTCTGGACTCACGAGGGCGAAATGGGAGCCAGCTCGCTCATTGCGAATCGCGTCTATCTGGGCAGCTTTCTTGGTTTGCTAGTCGCTGCACTGGGCGCCACGGTTTCAGCGCTCGCCGCAGGTGTGCCAGGACGGGAAAGGCTCGAGATCGGCGGGATGCTGGCGGCTATGCTTGGATTGTTCTCCGCCGCGATCGCTTGTCTCGTGGGCATGAATGAACTCGGTCTCTCGGCTGCCGCTTCGTCGGGAGGAACCGATGCGTTGTGCTTTCGGAAAAGCGCGTTGTTCTCATTGCTTCCTGCGGGCGTGATCTTGAGTTTCCTGGTTCGCGGGTGGGCAGCGCACCCCCTGCGGGCCGCGCTGGTCGCTTTGCTCGGATCGGGCGCTCTGGGCGCCCTGATCGTTCACTTGAGTTGCGACATGTTGGGGCCGCGGCATATGCTGATCAGCCATCTCAGTGTACCGATCGTATTGGTGCTACTCGGAATCTATCCACTCGCGGTCGTATTGCGCAGAATTCGTCGCTGACTGAGACAGTCGTTGCTCGACTACCTACGGATACCCGCCATGATAAAGACGCGAACCCGATTGCTGCTGATTCGCCACGGCGAGACGCGCTGGAATGCCGACGGGCGTTGGCAGGGACACGGTGATCCGAGTCTGACCGCGGAAGGTCGGGCACAAGCCGATCGGCTGGCGCGATCGATTCAAAGAGCAGCGCAGCCACGCTGGACCCGCGTGATTACCAGTGATCTCGCCAGGGCTCACCAAACAGC
>JAQBEG010000696.1:0-3225 GCA_032123985.1 Deltaproteobacteria bacterium | reverse complement strand
AGCGTGCAGCTCGCGGCATGCACGTCCATCCCGATGTAGCGTTCCATCCACTCGCTGCCTGTCGGCAGCTCCCTCCCTTCGTTGGGGATTGTTGAATCGTCAACTCGAGGATGTCCAACGATGCCGGGAGGCACCAACCTTTCTGTTCTCCGGGGCCTAGGTTGCGACTCGCAGACGCCATACCCTTATGATGCTTATCCACGAATCTTTACCTCGCATCAGTGGAGCAACACCCAGCTTTCGTTGCTTGGCGCGTCGATCACTCTCGGAGCAAACACATTCGAGACCCGACCTAGCCCCTTGAAGGGTGGTTCGTACGATTCGTCACTTCAGCGCTTCGGAACGATCGCCGCCGGTCTCCTTGGGGACGATTTGAGTAGCACCGCGCGAACGATCCAGTACGGTGCGGTTCCGATTGGTGTACCACTGAACCCGGATACTTCGCAGAGGACCGAAGAACTTGTCACGACGTTGACCTTCGAGGTCATCGGGGTGGGTGATGGAGTCGCGGAAATTTTCGGCCTGCTATTGAACGCCGATGAATGTCAGGGCGATGTATGCGTTTTCGGACCGGAAGTGGCCGTCAACCTTCCCGAGCCTGGAAGCGTCTCGCTTGCGGTCACCTCGCTCCTAGCAATCTTCGGGGTCTTAGCAGTCCGACGACGGGCTCTCGTCTAAGACGAGTCAACTGATTCTAGAGGCCCGATTTCGACTAACCGCCAGACGGTCGGAATCGGGTCTTTCTGTTTGTGACGGCGCGGTCTCGCCCGTTCGAGCGAACGCGCGTGTTTCATAGCCTTCATTTGCTCGGTCCATGGTTCGAGCGAATTCACTTCCGGAATCGCATGTGTCCCGGCAGCGGCCTGACGATGACCTTGAACGATCGTCGCGTTTCGAGACCACTCGCCGCGATGCCCCTGATCTGCCAGACGGCGGTTTGGCCGGCGTGAGACGCCTTCGCCCGAAAGCTGAGAAGAGCGAGTCCGGCAGATTTCCTGGCGATCACCGCGTCGAACTCTTCCGGGCCAGGCCCACTCGATCCCTCGATAAAAAATTCGATTGCCCCGTCCGCGTGATCGCCGGCGCGGCCAAGGATTGGCCGCGTCACGCGTTGCCCGACCAATGCGGTGATGTCGGGTCGAAGCGAGAGACTGGGTAGTTCGAGCCCAAAAATCTGGCTCGGGCCTGCGCGCCCGTCTTGCCAGACAACGCGGTCATGAGCGATTCGTACGTTCTCTGTGGCAGCCATCGTGCCGGTTAGCCTCTGCCTCGCGCAGTCTCCGGTTAGGGAATCGAGCTCGCAGACGGCGACGTGAGGCTCCTCACCTGGCACGAAGTCAGTCCACACGATTCGCCGGCCGGAGACATCCGGTCGCCGCCCGTCCGTCACTCCTTCGATGACGCGCGCGTCGCAGGCTCCGGTCTCGAAATCCAGGATGCAAAAGGCCAGCTTGGAGCCCGTCAGTCGGTAGATCTCGAATGCCAGCAGATCGCCATCGATGGACGCCGACTCCGCTAAAGCCGAACGGCGGATCTTTTCTTCGAGACGCCGGGGGACGCAGGAATCGCTGCGCAAAACAGGGGTGCAAAACTCCAGCGGACTCCCAGGCGGCATCGGTTTCCATACCGCGGTTCGGCCATCGAAGTCGAAGAGCCTCGCCGAACCCTCCGGACCGAGAAGCGCGTCGATCTCCTGCGGGCGACAGCCCCGCCCGCGACGCCACAAGCAACCCAGCACATGGAATACCGAATCCCTCCGTGACCAGAGCACGCGGCCTCGAGCGAATCCAAATGGATCCAGTCGTGTGGGCTCGAAGGCGAGCAATTCGCTCCTGCAGGCCCCCCTGGATCCGATCTGAAGGTCGCAGCCCCTGAGTTCTTCCCCTGGCAGACTCGCGTCGAACTCACGCCAGACGACCTTGCGTCCGCTCACGATCGGCGAAAGTTGTGAACGATCTGTCGCGTCCATAAGGAGTCCCGACGTTGCCGCCTTCCCCTTTCGAGTAAATCCTCCTGCCCAGATCTCCGTTCTCGCATTGGAGCTATCGGGCTGTGCCTGCCAGACCACTCGACGCCCAGCGACTGACGGATGGGTCTCGTCGAAGTCATGATCGGAAAGTCGCAGGGGTCGCGTACGCTCGAGTGAGACAATGCTGATTTCGTCGACGAGATCGCCGCTTGCCAGTCGCGCCCGCAACCTCAGGACATAGGGGCCATTTTCTCGATCCTCGACGGGCCAGAAGACGCGATGACGATCCATGTCGGATTCGCTCCAGTCTTCGATCTCGTGAAAATCCTGCGTGCTCAGGCCGCGGGAATAGGCGAGCGAAAAGGAGATCGCGTCGCGGCCCGAGGCGCGCACGTGGATCTCGAGCGGGCCCGAAACCGGATTGTGTAGCTGCCCCGGTTGCGGGGCTTCGAAGGCCAGATCGAGCGCGGGCAACGCTGTAGTCAATAGACGAGGCAGATCGAGGGCACCCGATCCGTTCAGAGGATCGAGTCCTTCCGGGGGTAGATCCCTTGCGGAGAGGCGGAGCAAGCGACGAACATCCGCGACCGAAAGCTCTGGTCGGATCGAGCGCAACAGCGCTACGGCTCCAGCGACGTGGGGCGCCGCCATCGATGTGCCAGCGAGCCGAAAGTAGATCTCGCCGACGCGGAAGGACTCCTCGACCCCGGGGAGGCTCGAGGCTGCCAGCGAGAGAATGTTGCGTCGAGCCGCAAGGACCCCGCCGACACTCGGTCCGCCGCCCGGCGCTATGACGTCGAGGAGCCAACCGCGATTGCTGAACTCGGAGAGGGCGTCATCGAACGCGAGGGAACCGACCGTAATCGCCGCGCTCGACCTTTCGGGCTCGTTGCGGATGACGTCAAAGGAACTGTTTCCCGCCGACGTGACGAAGACGACGCCTGCTTCGTCGGCGACTGCAAGCACTTCGCGCGCCAATGGGTTTTCCGGGCAGGCCGGCGAACACGACCAGCTGGCGTTGATCACGTCCGCTCCATTTTCAATTGCGTAGAGTACGGCCTGCCAGGCAGTGGAATCACGCCCTCGAGCGTCCGCATCAAATACCTTCAATGGCATGATCAGGGCTTCGGGGGCCACACCGGCAATGCCCATGCCATTATTTGCGACAGCCGCAATCGTGCCCGAAACATGCGTTCCGTGGCCGTTCTCATCGAAGGGATCGGGGTCGCCCTCGCTCGGGCTGCTATCCGAAAAAA
>JAQBEG010000695.1:0-3108 GCA_032123985.1 Deltaproteobacteria bacterium | reverse complement strand
ACCGGAATGATCTGAATGAAGGTCAGCTCTTCGCACAGCTTTTCGACGCCGCGATGCAAATAGCCGGCGTAGGGGACGGCCTTTACGATGATCTCGCCATCGAGGTAGAGCTTGACGCGAAAGACACCGTGGGTGGATGGATGCTGTGGCCCAAGGTTGAGCACCATGAGATCCGCACCAGGATCGTAGGTCTCTATGTCGAGATGGGGGTCGACCGGTGTGGCGCTGGTCAGCAAACTATCTCCAGGGCGAGCACGCCGTGTCGATGGCGTAGTCTTTGCGGAGGGGGTGTCCGTCCCAATCCTCGGGCATCATCAGTCGGCGCAGGTCCGGGTGACCGTCGAAGCGAACGCCGATCAGGTCGTATTGCTCGCGCTCCTGCCAGTCGGCCCCTGCGAAGAGCGGGAAGAGCGTGGGGATGGCTTGATCGAGTTCGATCCGCACTCGCCAGCTGGCCAGGTGCGCTGGCGCACCGACGTAACGAACTCCGGTTGCGACCTCGTAGTGCGCCGCCTCGACCTCCGCGCCGCCGTTATTCGCATCGACTGTGGCGAGGTGATGGCTGGCGACGACGAACGAATAGATCCGATAGTCGAATTCTTCCTTGAGTACGCGGGCGAGTTCGAAGTGGTGCCTGGCGTCGATCAACGGGTAGTTGCCATCGGGCATCTCATCGACGCTGAACCCCTCGCGCAGCAGTGCGACAAATCGCTTCTGGGCTTCGTCTCCTGTCACAGCGTACTCTCGCCATCGCCATCTTTCGGACGATCCGGCTCGGGCCGTGGCCTGCGAATCTGGGACAGATTCAAGGTGTCGCCGAGCCCGAGGCCTGCCGCGCTATCAGTCTGCTCGTGATCGGTGAGGGGATCGCGATCGGCGTCCTGAAGCCGACCGATGGCCGGACGAATGAGGTTCGGGGGCGATTCGGGACGAAGCTCTTCCTGAGTGAGCCTGCCCTCGCGGGACATTCGAATCTTTTCCTGCAACCGAAGAAGGCCGTGCATCAGGGCTTCGGGGTTGGGCGGACAACCCGGAACGTAAACGTCGACGGGAATGAAGGTATCGATTCCGGGAATGACCGAATAGATGTCGCGATAGAAATCACCGGAAATCGCGCATGAACCCATCGCGACACACCACTTGGGTTCCGGCATCTGGTCCCAGAGCTTCTTGACGCGCGGCGCCATTTTGACGGTAATGGTGCCCGCGACGACCATCACATCGCATTGGCGCGGAGTCCCGCGAGGAATCGAGCCCATGCGGTCGAGGTCGACGCCGCTGGCGGACGCGGCCATGAATTCGATGCCGCAGCAACTCGTCGCCATCGGAAAGATCCAGAGCGAGTTCGCCGATCCCCACGTCAGCAGTTGGTCGATGTTGCCCAGGGCAACGCTGACGCCCGGCATACGCTCGATCTGCTGATAGAGGGGTGATCATAGGTGCGCTGGCTCTCGTCTACTGCCATTTCAGCGCCCCTTTTCGAAGCGCGTAGCCCCATCCCAAGAGCAGGACCAACACGAAGATCAGCATGTCGACGATCGCGACTCCGCCGAGCTCTTCGATCGCGAGCGCCCACGGAAAGAGAAAGACCGCCTCGATGTCGAAGAGTACGAAGACGAGTGCCACCAGGTAGTAGCGGGGGTGGAACTGAAGCCAGGCGTCTCCCTCCGGCTCCTCGCCACATTCGTATGTCATCGTCTTGAGTCTGGAGCTGGATTTAGCCTTGACTGCGAGTAGCTTGGCCGCTCCGAGCATGCCCATGGGCATGGCGATCGCGACGACGAGGAACCCCGCTGCGGCAAGCCACTGGTCCAATCAACGCCCCCCTCAAAAAACCGCAGCATCCCTCAACCACCAGAGCACCCGCCAGGGCTCGAGTTCTTGTTTCGCGAATGCGACGGCAAAAGCAGGGCGCCAGTTTATCGAGTCTCGAGCCTCATTTCGAGTGAAAGCGTCGCGCTTAACTACGTCGTGTCAAAGGAATTGGCACCGCGTTTGGTAGAATAGGCCGCTGCGCGCGAGGAGGGCTTCGTCCTGGCCTACCTGGGCAACGAGATGATGCACGGATGCGAGCACGCCTCTCCGGGTATCTCGGTTAGAGTGGAGAGATAAATGATCATCAGAGTCATCGCGCTGTTTTTCGTCCTCCTGGTGCTTGGCGCGGCTATGTGGCAGCACCAACGTTATCTGCGAGTGCGGCGCAAGATCTTGGGAGACCGGCAACCGCTGCTCTATCCCGGCCGCACGTTCCACACCCTCATGCTCGTGAAGATCGGACCAGGGCAATCGCTGATCGATGAGTTTCGAGCGCTGCGCAGCTTGATCGAGGCGCCCGGAGGCGGACTGCTGGTCTACGCCGGTCAGGTGGGCGCGACAGCGGTGGCTTCCGAACAGCTGTCCAACGACTGGAGTGGACTGTTCCTCGCGCAGTATCCGTCGCGAAAAGTCTATGACGAGTTCAGTTCACGCGATGAGTACCGCCAAGGACTCGCTCGTTTCGAGAATGCCTACACCCACGGAGTCGTGCGCCCAGCCGCCCTGAATCTGCTCGTCGTTCAGGGACTCGGGCTCCTGCGCCTGGGCGACATTCTACGAGGGGCGCCTTCCTCATTTCCCTTCGTGCCCGTCGGCGACGAAGTGCGTCCGGCGCAGAAGGCCAAGATGAAGGAAATGGAACAGCTCGATGCACTGCGTTCCGTCTCCGAAGACGCAGTCGTGATCTTCAACCTGATCAAGCCCGGCAACGCCGAGCAGCGCAGCGCAGACCGCAGCTATACGCGGCAGATGATGCGTGGCATGGCGGAGGGCGGCTATGGCCCGATGCACATGGGCAAGGCCATCACGATCGAGGGAGACGCCGATTTCCGCCAGTTTGCCGCAGTCTACTACCCGGGGATTGAATTCTTTCAGCGGATGCTCGGCAGCACTTTCATGAGTCGGATCGGTGGCGACAAACAGCTCGGCGATTCGCTGGCCGTGATCACTGTGCCGATCCTCTCACAGCTCGACAAACGGTAGATCTCGCAGACATCAATTGACTATGGAAGTCATGAACCGCGCGCCAAATATTGGAGGGGTGGGACGCCCAGTCGATCGCGCACCACCTCG
>JAQBEG010000694.1:0-2963 GCA_032123985.1 Deltaproteobacteria bacterium | reverse complement strand
CCTGGCACAGGGGCGGCCCGAAGACTTCCTGGCTGGGCGGCGGCTGGGCGTCGTCGGAGCGAACGCGGGCTACGGCCCTCCGGTCGAGGCCCTGTTTGCGGCGACGCTCGATCAACTTCGCCGCGCCGGCGTTGTGATCGTGGAGGATCTCGTATTCGCGCGGCCGAAGGGTCTCGGTCGCGCGATGTTCGAAGTGCTGAGCTGCGAGTTCAAGCACGACCTGAACGCCTATCTCGCCTCGCTTCCGGGCGAGTTCGGTCGGCTGCGGCTTCGCGATCTGATTGTCTTCAATCAATCGCACGCGGAGGAAGAGATGCCCCACTTCGGCCAGGAGCTTTTCGAGTTGGCCGAGTCCAAGCCCGGACTCGACGACGCGTCGTACCGAGAGGCACTTCGCTTTGCGCAAGCCACCACTCGCGAAGGCGGGATCGACCAACTGATCGAGGAGCACTCGCTCGACGCTCTCATCACGCCGTCCTCGGTGCCCGCCTGGCCGATCGATCACGCCGTGGGAGACCCCAACGCCCCCGCAAGTAGTAGCTATCCGGCCGTCGCCGGCTATCCCCACATCACGCTGCCGATGGGAACCGTCGCGGGCCATCCAAGTAAACCGCCCGTTCAGCTCCCCGTAGGCCTCTCTGTCTTCACCCAACCCTCGCGTCGCGACTCGCTATTCCAGATCGCGCGCGGCTGTGAACTCCTCGCACCGGCCCGCCCACAGCCGATGCTCTAGCAACTCGGCCTCGGGACCGAGCCCGAGCGCATCTCCGCCCGGATCGAAGAAGCGTTGCGCGGACTCGACTTCGTAGTGTGCCGGCTACTGTGCTTTCCTGGCACTCGCGCGCTCTCGACTCACCCCGTGAGATCTTCGGACCTGGGCAAGTTGGTGCTGCCGCATCACATGGCGTAGCCGCGTGCCGGCAACAGATCGTTTCAATTGACCCTGGGTGGAGCCTGGCCGCATACTGAGTCAGCATTGTCGCTGCCTGTTCGTTCTCAACATGCGTCCGCCGGTCCCGATTCGGGGTAGTTGCATAGTCAGCCGTGTTGATCATGCCGATTCTCGCCGCTCTTAGCGATGATGAAGACCACCGACACGATTTTCGCACGGTGGGCGAAGAAGAAGAAGAAGAAGTGTGATGCATCAGCTGCCCGGATTCGGGGAGGCGAAACCCGAGTGCGGGCGGGCAGTTGAACGATGGGGCCGCGCCTCGAATAAGGAAGATTCAATGCACGGTTGGAGTCGAATGGGGATCCGGACGGGTCTCGGATCCGAGGTTCGAGGGGCGAGGCGCCGTGCCGTTTTCAGGCGATTCGAGCGATTCGTGCTGTTATGCGCCGTCCATTCAGTTCTGGCCGTCCCGGCGCAAGCGCGAGACAACTTCCTGGTCGTCGTGCTCGACGACGTCGGGGTCGACAAGGTCGGCGTCTACTCGGACGACATCGCCTATGGGCATCTGGGCGAGGGAGCCACTCCGGCGCCGACGCCCACGATCGATGGGCTCGCCGCCGACGGCGTGCTGTTTCGCAACGCCTACACGAACCCGGCCTGCGCACCCACCCGCGCGGCCACGCTCACCGGCCGTTACGCATTCCGGACGGGAATCGGGATGCCCGAGATGGCCAGCCTACCAGTCTCGGAAACGCTACTCCCGGAAGTGCTCGCCGCGACACATCTGAATGCGGCGTTCGGCAAATGGCATATCGGTCCGAACGGCGACTTGAGTCATCCAAACACGAGCGGCTTCGACCACTTTGCAGGCGCGCTCCAAGGCGCGATCCCCAACTACGAGAACTGGCCAAAGGTGACCAACGGCGTGAGCAACGGGAACGTGCTCACGTATGCCACCACTGAAAACGTCGACGACGCAATTGCCGAGATCACGGGATTCGGCGAGGACGAGTGGTTCGTTTGGCTCGCCTTCAACGCGCCACACACGCCATTCCACGCGCCGACTCCGATTCTGCACACGCAGACTCTTTCGGGCGATCCCGACCTCACCCCGGTCCCGCACTACATCGCCGCCCTCGAAGCGCTCGATTCCGAACTCAGTCGTCTCTTGCTGGCGATTCCCTCGAGCATCCTCGCGGACACGACGATCATCGTTTTCGGAGACAATGGAACCCCGCGTCAAGCCGTCGAAACGCCCTTCGTCGCGAACCGCGCCAAGGGCACGATGTACGAGGGCGGCATCAACGTGCCCTTCATCGTGAAGAGCCCGCACATCCCGGCTACAGAGAAGGGAAAGGAGAGTCTGGCCCTCGTCCAGACAGTCGACATCTTTGCGACGCTCGCCGAGATCGCCGGGACGACGAGCCTCGCGGAGGATTCGGTGAGCATCGTGCCCCATCTGTTGAATCCCGGGCTGGCGAGCCTTCGCCAGTGCGCCTACGCCGAGAGCTTCACTCCCAATGGTTTCGGACCTTATACGGAGGAGGAACGAACGGCAGTCGGCGAGCGCTACAAGCTCATCTGGCGCAACGGAGTTTACGAAGAATTCTTCGATCTCGACTTCGATGCGTTCGAGGGAGCGAATCTGCTTCCTGTCACGAACCTCGCGCCGGACGAAGCCCTCGCGTACTACGCGCTCGGGGCTGCGATGGAGTCGCGGGAGTGCGCGATGCCGGTGCCCGAGCCCTTGGCGCTCGCGTCCCCAGCCGCGACGTTGTTCGTCGTGCTTGGTTTTCGGTTCGCGTCCCGGCTGCGGAATCGTCCAACCCGAGATCTCCGCTAGTCGGTTAGGGGCGCGGATTCGCCTTTCGCACAGCCTCCGGGTCGCAGCCGAAACTCCTGCCCGTGGCGAGCCCCCAGGAACCCGGCGGCCTGTGAGCTCCCTATCCGTTAGAGCCTACGGAACATGGGCTCACGCAAGAGAAAGGCCGCTGCTGTAAACCTCCTTGTGCATATCAACTCACAAAGGAGAGACACCTTGTCCAAGAAAACAGCAACGGCCTCGACGATT
>JAQBEG010000693.1:0-3096 GCA_032123985.1 Deltaproteobacteria bacterium | reverse complement strand
GGATGGATTGCGCAGGGCAGGGCGGAAAAGCCGAATGAAATCAACGCGGACAAATAATGAGAACGCAGTGGCGAACTCCAAGAGCAACTCGCCAGAGACTCTGTCTGGTTCAGTGGATGGTTATACAGCGCGCGGCGAACTACCGGGCGCTCGGATTCCCCGAAGCAGACCGTCTACGCTTAGGTCTTCGTCGATCTCTGGCCAATGGATTCCAACCCCGGCGCCGAGAATCTCGAACTTGGAACGCTCTTCCGGCGTCGCATTCATTAGTCGAGGGAACCAGGCAAGAGGAACGGCGATTCGCCGACCGTCCGCGAGGACGACGGTCAGCTCGTCTTCCGAAACATCTACTTCGATCGCTCGGGGATCAACATCAGGGGCGGAAGAAGTCATTCCACGCATCCTCCAATTCGACCCGGCGCGCTTCGATAAGTGCTTGGAGTCGACGCAGCTCTTGGGCCGCAAAACCAGTTGAAGAGGATAGCTCGACCGGATCGAGCCAGAACTTCGCCAGAGCATTGTCCTTCTGGACATGGATGTGGGGCGGCTCCAAACCCTCGTTACTAAAGAAGAAAAATCGATAGGAACCTGAACGGGCGACGGTAGGCACGTCGGGAGTCTACCTAAGTCGGCGACACGCCGTCTCGGCCGAACTCAGATAGAGCGTGCTGTATAACGGACCTGGCCATAACCTGCGGGGTCCGCCTCAAAGGGTTCTGCAAAAAGATACAGCCCCGTCGCCAGACAGCAAAAGGGACTGTCGCGGTTCCTCTGGGAAAACGAGCCCGAGTCCATCCAGATGAATAAGGAGAACCCACAGGCGTTTTTCAAATAGAACGGAAGACGAAAGTTTCGCAATGGCCGTCCTCGGGTCGATCCTTTAAATACATTGCAGTTCCAACGCCTAAGGTCCAGAGTACCATGGGATGCCACACTGGTCGGTGTCTCGTGAAGGTCGGCCTCTTGGATCGAAGTGAGGCCACGGAGGATTATCTTGGATCGTCAAACGCTCGTCGTTGCCACAGACTTTTCGGCTCCCGCGCAGCGCGCCACGGAGCTCGCCGTTGCGCTGTCGCTGCGACTCGGGTGGCCTCTGAGAATCGTGCATGCCTGGAGTACGGGCGGCTGGTATCCTCCCGACGTTTCGTCCGGCGAGTTCCCACTCGAGCCCTTGCTGGACTCCACCCGAGCGAGCGTCGAGGAACTGCTCGACCGCGTGGTCTCTGAGTGTCGTCAAGGGGGCGCTGAGGTCGAGGGTCGCTTTGAGGTGGGCGCGGCGTCGAGAATGATCCCGGCGCTGGCCGAGCGCGAGCGCGCGGGCCTCGTTGTCGTCGGCCGTCGTGGTAGTGCGCGGCTGAATCACGTGCTCCTCGGAAGCGTGAGCGAGCGTGTCGTCCGCGGCACCGCCTGCCCGGTTTTGGTCGTGCCTGGCGGATCGGAACCGGCGACATTGCCCCGTAAACTGCTCGTCGGCATCGATTTCAGCAATGCCTCCCGCGAAGCGCTTGTCATCGCCGAATCCCTTCGCCATTCCCTCGGTGAGGCCGAACCGCTGGTGCTCGCCCACGCCTATCAGGATGAGCGTGCGGACTGGCTCGCCAGTTGGAGTGAGACCGGGCGACGCCTGAATCAGGAACAGTCCGAGGCGAGTCTCGGCCGATGGGCACGGAAGGCCGTCCAGAATCCGTCCTCGTTTACGCTGCGCGTGCTGCCCGGCGTGGCTGAAAGTGTTTTGCTTGAGGCGGCCAAGTCCGAGGACTGCGACTGGATCGTGCTCGGCCAGCAGGGCCGCACGGCGCTCGCCTTGTTCCTGCTGGGCGGCAGGACGCGGCATATTCTGGAGATCGCCGACCGACCGGTGCTCGTGATCCCACCGACCGGCGCGCCCGAGCGCGAGGCAATCGACTGATCACCGGTTGCGCATCACACCCGACTCCGGTCGTCATAGGCGTAAGGACGATCTTCTCGACACTCGGCGGATTCGCAATTGGGCTGTGCTACCAAACATGCGCGTTACCGACTCAAAGTATCGGATCACATCGCCGATGATTGCGGAGGCCGATCCGACGCTTGAGGACGCAAGCGGCTCGGGCCTTCAGGAGAGGTCGAAGATGTACGGACCCCGCGGTGCCGGCGCTTCCCGAAGCTCGGACGACCTTTCGAACGAGGACCGTTTCCTCGTGGCCGATGAGCTCGGCCTCTACGCCGTCTGCGATGGACACGGCGACGTGCCCGGAGGAGAAGTCGCCGCGTACGTCGCGGCCGAAGCGGTCAAGTACTTCCTCGAGGCCATCCTCCGCGAGACGGAACCTGAAGACGAATCGACGCCCACGGGCTCGCCCATGCAATCCGGGGAAGCCCACGCGAACGTGTCTGTGGTCGATATCGACGCAGCGATCCGCTTCTCTCTCGCGGCGATCCTCGACGCCACGGAAGGACGATCGGACCTCGTGGGCATGGGGTCGACCGTGACGCTTCTACTATTACAGCACGGTCGAGCCTTCATCGGTCACTCCGGAGACAGCCGCGCCCATCTCGTGCGCGGCGACGACCTTGTCCAGCTGACGACCGACCACGAGTGGACCGACACTGCCGACGCGCCGGCTGCGACCGGGCGCGAGCAACCGCCGATCGAATCATTCAGTCTGCCGACGCAAGCGGGAGACACCTTCGTTCTCTGCACGGACGGCGCGGAGCGGGCGATGAGCAATGCGGAGCTGGTTGACTCGATGCACGACTACTCGCCGCGGCTGCTGGCCAGCCGGATCGTCGCGGCGGCCCATCGTCAGGATCCGTCGGTGGATGCGACCGCGGTCGTCGTTAGGGTGCGCAACAACCACGAGTTTGCTTGGGCGACTGTGGTCGAGCCGCGCTTACGCGATGGGAACGCCCGCGTGACGGCCCCGGTCCTGATCGGTCGCCGCACCCAGAATCCCTACGATCTCGACAGACTGATTTCGCGCAGCATGCTGCCGGGCGGATCCGATCCCGGACGTTCGTCACGCAGGCGCCTCCCGAGCGCTTGATCCAAAATTTGAGACCGGAATCCGTTTGTTAGGCCTGCAGGTGCTGTCAATTTCTAATGGAGCTCGTCGG
>JAQBEG010000692.1:0-5294 GCA_032123985.1 Deltaproteobacteria bacterium | reverse complement strand
ATCCTTCCGATTGGGGTGCACCGGAATTGCGCTCCCTGAAGATCCAATTCCCGTGCTCGGTATGGGGGCGTCGTCGAGCTTGACGGGTCGTCGGAACACACAATCCGGTTATCGGAAGATTTTCGGTCCACTGCTGTTAGTTCGTTGTCCATCTGACCTCATAAAACCATCACTGGCAAAGAATGCAACAGAAATTATGGACGTCATCAAAAAAAACTTTCGAAACCATCGAATCGTGGTGAGCACCCAACTAAGACGCAGTACGCCGCTGCATGCAGTTGCTTCTTGACGACTAGTCAATTGATTGCCGTCACTGACGGTCGCCAACCATTCCTAGTGGCTCGCTGTTTCGAACGCTTTGATTGGACTTAGCAGTGGCGGGTCGAGCGGCCGAACGCGATGTACAAGACCCCGGCCGGACTCATCCGAGAGCATGTTTCGAGGCGCCGGGGACGTGTGTAGCGCGACGTTTCTGGCCTCTCGCGGCGGCTCTCTTTGCCGATTGGCGAAGATTTGACCTCTAGTCAGATACGGCCGGTTCCGGCTTCGCTCGTGCTCGTTATGATTGTGCGCGCTTGGACTTCCAGTGATCGATTGAGAGGAGCACAGAATGGATCTTTCTTATACCCCGGAGCAGGATCAGTTTCGCGAAGAGGTTCGCAGCTGGATTGCCGATGCCATGCCCGCGACGATGAAGAAGCACGCCGAAGACGGCGCGAACTTCGAAAACCGCGAAGTCATGGAGTGGCACAAGATTCTCTATGCCAAGGGTTGGGCAGCGCCCAATTGGCCAGTCGAGTACGGCGGCACCGGATGGGACGTCGCACAACGCTCGATCTTTCAGGAAGAAAGCGTTCGCGCGAATGCGCCTGCGTTGTCCCCCTTGGACTCAGCATGGTCGGCCCGCTGATGATCCAATACGGAAACGATGAACAGAAGAAGCGCTTTCTTCCCAAAATCCTGGCGGGCGAGGAAATCTGGTGTCAGGGCTATTCCGAGCCGAACGCTGGATCGGACCTTGCGAATCTCCAGCTTCGGGCGGAAAAGGATGGAGACGACTACATCTTGAATGGTCAAAAGACCTGGACGACCTACGCACAATATGCCGATTGGATCTTCGTGCTCTGCCGTACCAGCAGTGAGGGTAAGAAGCAGGAAGGCATCTCATTTTTGCTCGCCGACATCCACAATACCGAGGGCATCGACGTCAAGCCTTTCCTCACGACCGGCGGCACGCTCGCGTTCTCCGAGACCTGGTTCAAGGACGCTCGTGTTCCCCAAGCCAATCGTGTGGGTCCTGAGAATGGCGGTTGGTCGATGGCGAAGGCGTTGCTCGGACACGAGCGTACGGGTATCGGCGGAATTGCTGAATCCGCGCGTGGACTGACACAGGTGAAGCAGGTCGCGCAGCGAACGGCGCTCGGGAATTCGACACTCTTCGACGATCCCGACTTCAGACGTCGCATCGCTCGCAAGGAAATGCGACTGCGAACGATCGAGATCATGAACCTTCGCAGCCTCGCTGCGGCTCAGGTCGGACACGCGCCCGGCGCGGAGAGTTCGGTTCTCAAGATCGTGGGAACGGAGATGCAACAACAGGTCGCGGAGCTCTGTATGGACGCGATGGGGCATAACGCGATAGGTTGGCTCGACTCTCCCGAGGAAGCATTGCCTGGCCACCAGCAGTCGATCGCGTCCCAGTTCAACTATCTGCGTGCGGCCACTATCTATGGTGGCTCAAACGAAATCCAGAAAAATATCATTGCGAAGCACCTACTTCGTTTGCCGAGCGCCTGAGTTCGCGGCGCGAAACATTGAGGACCCTACGATGAATTTCGATCAAACCGAAGAACAACAGATGATCATGGACCAGGTCGCCAAATTCGTGGCGAACGAGTCTCCCGTCAGCCGATTCCGAGCGCTTCGTGAAACCGAGCGCGGCTGGGAACCCGAGATGTGGGCCAAGATGGCCGAGCAGGGTTGGTTGGCGATCGAGATACCCGAAGAGCAGGGTGGTTTCGGTGGCAACTTCGTCGATGTCGCCATCATTCTGGAACAACTGGGTCGCGGTCTCGTTCCGGAGCCCTTCATCGCTTCGGTCGTGTTGGCTGGCGGCATCCTTTCCGATCAGGCAAGTGAGGCTCAGCGTGAAGCCTTTCTGACGCCGATGATCGAGGGAAAGACCTCGCTCGCATTCGCCTACGCCGAAACACAGAGTCGCTACAACCTCTCGGATTGTCTGACGAAGGCGGAAAAATCCGGAGACGGTTGGAGACTTTCGGGCGAGAAGATCTGGGTCCTGAACGGTCATGCGGCCGACCAGATCATCGTTGTGGCGCGGACGGGCGGAGAACAGTTGGACGAGGCCGGGCTTTCACTTTTCGTCGTGGACGGCGATGCGAAGGGCCTCACACGCATTCGCGTACCGGGAATGGATGGACAGCGGAGCGCCGTGCTTCGATTCGAAGGTGTCGAAGTCGGCGCCGATCGATTGTTGAGCCTTCCGGGGGATGCCTACGCGACCATCGAGAAGGCGATCGATCGCGGCGCGGCCGCGGCTTGCGCGGAAGGGCAGGGTCATATCCGAGAGCTCTTCGAACGCACGGTCGCTTATTTGAAGGAGCGCGAACAGTTCGGCGTACCGATCGGCTCCTTCCAGGTGCTCCAGCATATCGCCAGCGATATGTATTCGGAGACGGAGTTGTGTAGTTCGGCGGCAATTCTGGCTTCGATCCAAGCTGACAATCCAGACGCTGAGACACGAAAGGCGGAGATTTCGGCTGCGAAGCTTCAACTCGCAGATGGCGGTTGGTTCGTGCAGAAGAACGCGATCCAGCTCTTTGGCGGAATCGGCGTCACGGACGAACAGGACGAAGGTCTATTCTTCAAACGCCTGCGCGTGCTGCACGGACTCTTCGGTGACGCCGATTGGCACGTGGCTCGCTTTCAGAGCCTGAAGGGTTTCGAAGTCGTGAACTGATCCGGAATCAATCCGGAATCAATCCGGAATAAAAAGGGGGTAGGGGGCGCTCGCAAATGATCGTGCGTCTTATCGCCGAAACTGCTTGAAGTCCGGCTCGCGTTTCTCGATGAAGGCCTGGATGGCCTCCTTGTTCTCCGGCCCGCCGAATAGCTTGGCCATACCTGCGTTCTCGATCGAACGTGCCTGCGCGATCGAGTCCTTGTGAAACGATTTGAGCATTCGCTTCATTTCGACGAGTGAGCTGACGGGCCATTGCGAAATTTGGCGCGCTTTCGCGGTCGCTTCGTCGAGTACCTGGTCGTTGGGATAGATCCGGGTCGCGATGCCAACCTCGAGCGCTCGCGCCGCATTGACCCATTCCGCCGTATAGAGAAGCTCGGCGGCCTGTTTCTGGCCGATCACGAGTGGCGCCATGTAACAGGCAGCGGCTTCGGTGACGAGGCCGAGATTCGCGAAGGGCATGCGAAGTCGGACATCCTCGCCGACATAGACCACATCGCAATGAAAGAGCACCGTCATGCCCTAGCCGATTCCACATCCGCGCACAGCAGCCACCAATGGCTTCTCGAGGGCACAGATCTCATCCATCATGACTTCGAAGGGCTGCGGGCCGCCCGATGTGTCGGGTGGCGAGGTCAGATCGAGGCCCGAGCTGAAATCGTTGCCAGCACCCGTTAGAAGTACCGTCGCAACGGCAGGATTTCTGTTGGCCTCCCGGAACGCTTTACCCACTCCCCGAAAGGCCTCTGAGTTCATCGCATTGCGGCGTTCGGGACGATTCATGGTGATCGTAAAGACGCCTTCCTCGTCGAGAGCGGTGAGGACGACGGGTTCTTCTTGCGGCATGGGTCAGACCTTTCGGGTTGATTGGGGTCGGATTCCAACGGCTGTAATTCTAGCCCTGGCTCGGGCGCTGCACCAAGTCGAGCTAGAGTGGTGACCTCACGTTCTAAAAGCCGGGAGTCCGTGCATGCCGATCAGTCCGATGGACGAGTATCTCGCTCATCAAACCTCCGATACTTTCGATTACGTCGCGACCAGCGATCGCAATTTCTATGATCGCTACTACTTCAACCTGCACGATTCCCGCGGCGACTTCTTCATGGTCGCCGGGATGGGTCAATACCCAAACCTGGGAGTGACGGATGCCTTCGCGGCGATCTCCCATGGCTCGAACCAATATGTCGTGCGGGCTTCACGTGCACTCGGGCACGATCGACTCGATACGAAGGTGGGTCCATTTTCGATCGAGGTGATCGAAGGCTTGAAGTCACTTCGAATCCGATGCGACGAGAACGAATGGGACTTTTCTTTCGATGTTCGATTCGATGGATCCGTTCCGGCCCTCGAAGAGCCGAAGACCTTTACGCGAAATCGATCTCGCGTCATGATGGATGTTTCGCGTTATGCGCAGGTCGGAAACTATTCGGGAACGGTCGACGTCGCCGGTGAACACTATGAAGTGACGCCGGATACCTGGAAAGGGGCACGGGATCGATCTTGGGGCGTTCGGCCAGTCGGGGAACGGGAGGCGCCCGGAATCGGAATTGAAGACGTGATGCAAGGCAAGCACGGCTTTTATCACAACTGGATCCCACTCCAGCTCGATCGGGGTATGTTCAAGGTCATGTACGACGCCGACTATGCGGGAAACGCAACGGTCGAAGAGGCGGCCTTCATGCCGGCCTTTGGCGAGCCAGGGTCACTTCAGAAGTACGGCACGCCACAGATCGAGATCGACTACATCTCTGGAACGCGAGAGATGAAAGTCGCTCGGACTATTCTGCCGAATCCGGACGGTGAGGATCTTTCGATCAAGAGTATTCCGCTACGCACGGTCTATCTGGCTGCCGGCACGGGCTATCTGCCGTCGCAGGATTGGGGTCATGGATTTTACAGGGGTCCGAACGTCGTGGAGGGCTTGACCTTCGACATGAGCACGCAACCGAAGCGATCCCAGTATGCCGTTTTGAACGAGACGTTATGTCGATTCGAGCTCAGCACTGGCGAAGTCTCGTACGGCATGCACGAGAATATGTGTATAGGGGTTTATCGGCCGCACGGGTTCGACGAGCCCGGGACGATGGCTCCTTAATCTGGCTGAATCTATAGTAGGGAGGGATTAGAATGCTTCGAAAGCTCGGAATGCTCCTGCTCGTGAGCGTCGCGCTGATGGCAGCTGTGGTGTATGCAGCCGGTATTGGACTCTTTGCGAGAAATCAGCACGCTGGATCGCCTGGCGCGCGGGCGATCGACCCCGGGTTCATTAGCGCCAAGGAGAAAGCAGTACGCGAAGCGGCCCTTGACGTCG
>JAQBEG010000691.1:0-4057 GCA_032123985.1 Deltaproteobacteria bacterium | reverse complement strand
GATTGCGAATGATGTGGATGCGGTGAAGAAATACCTCGTGGAGCACATCTGAATTGTAGACGGAGCATCCTGCTCCGTTTAGGAAGAATCACGCGCTTTGGTTCAGCAAACGGAGCAAGATGCTCCGTCTACGAAGAGATGAAGTCGTTCATGGACGACTTCGTCGCGGATCCGAAACCCGATGTCGAACATTACAACGACAACAACCCGGTCTTCGAACACTTCGATCTCGAAAGTCAGATCAACGCCAACCTCGAGCGAAAAGTCTGGCTGAAAAGTGGTGGCTCGCTCGTGATCGACAAGAGCGAGGCGCTGACCGCCATTGACGTCAACACAGGGCGATTCGTCGGAAAACGCGATCTCGAAGAAACGGTCTTCAAGACCAACCTCGAGGCTGTGATCGAAGTCGTGCATCAGCTTCGATTCCGCAACCTTGGCGGGTTGATCATTATCGATCTCATCGACATGGAGTCCGCGGGCAATCGCGACAAGGTCTATCGCGCGCTCGGAGACGCACTGCGTGCCGACAAGGCCCGAACAAACATCCTCAAGATCTCGGAACTCGGCCTCGTCGAGATGACACGCAAGCGCACTCGCGAGAATCTCGTCCAGACACTCTGCGAGCCCTGCGGTTATTGCGAAGGACGAGGCTACATCCTGTCCAGCGAGAGCGTTGGTTTTCGGGTGCTGCGGGAAATTCGGAAGCACCTTCCCAAGCTTCATGGGCGGCCCGTTGCCGTCGCTGTGAATCCGCATGTTGCCGAAGAACTTCTCACCGCGTCGAAACAAGCACTCGCAAAGCTCAGCGAAGAGATAGGCCGCGACGTCGAGGTTCGGGCGCGACCCGGAATGCACCAGGAGCAATTCGAATTGACCGTGCTCGAACAGGGTTCGCCAGCCGTGCTCGAACTCGCATGGCTTCGCGACCGACACCCGGACGCGCAGAGCGAGGACGATGGAGCGGCCAAGCGAAATGGCCGGCGAAGAGGGCGTGGCGGCAGACCGCAAGGCGGCGAGACGCTGATCGCCGAGGGAGCGATCGAGCCCGCATCGGCGGAAATGGAGCAAGACGACCAGGAAGAGGAATCCGCCAAGCCCCTCGCCACGGCTACATCGGCCGTCACCGCCGAGAACGCTCCAGAAATCCCTCAGAGCAAACCCGCGGTCACTCCGGTCGAATTGCTGTCCGCAACCGTGACGGCAGAATCTCCTTCCCTGCCAGATCCCGTTGAGGAATCTCCTGAAACGACCCAAGCTGTTGACTCGAAAGCGGAATCACGCATAATCCCGCGCTCCGAATGAATCGAGGTTGAGTATGTACGCCGTAATACGCAGCGGTGGTAAGCAATATCGTGTGAGCCAGGGTGGCTCGCTACGTGTCGAGAAGCTTCCCGGCGAGGTTGGATCCAGCGTCACACTGGACGATGTCCTGATGATCGGCGGCGAGGGCGATGTCAAGATTGGCACGCCCAAAGTCGATGGTGCTGAAATCACCGGCACGATCGTCGCGCAGGGCCGCGGTGCGAAGATCCGAGTCTTCAAGATGAAGCGTCGTAAGGGCTATCGCCGGACTCAAGGGCATCGCCAGGACTACACCGAGATTCGCGTGGACGCGATCCGCGGCTAGAGACACTACGCCACGGAGACCACGGCCCACTACACCACGGCTCCACTACACACCGCGGTCCTACAACACCGCGAGAGCACGACAAGAAAGCAGAGAACGAAATGTCGCACAAAAAAGGACAGGGCAGCTCGCGGAATGGTCGCGATAGCGGTGGCCAACGGCGCGGGATGAAGGTCTTCGGAGGCGAAGCGATTTCGGCCGGCTCGATTCTGGTGCGACAGGTCGGTACACGGATCCATCCGGGCCAGAACGTGGGGCTGGGTAGAGACTATACGCTCTTCGCGCTGAAGACCGGAAAGGTGCGCTACGGCACCTCACGTGGCCGAACCATGGCGCATGTCGACGCCTGATAGGTCGATTGCTTCAACGCCAGATGCCGAACGGCGCCAAGCCCGCCCGATCTGAAACGTACGAAGTCAACGCGCTCTGGGTCCTCCATTTGTAGAGAGACGGGAGCGCGTCAGCTTTATCCCGGCAGCAATCACGAGCGTCTCCCTCGAAGGCGATCGCCATGAAAAACGCCAATCTCTTCGTCGACGAAGTCCAACTCGAGATCCAATCTGGAGCCGGCGGCAACGGGATAGTTGCGTTCCGACGTGAAAAATACATGCCCAACGGCGGTCCGAACGGCGGTGATGGCGGGCGCGGCGGTGACGTCTTGTTTGTCGCGGATTCGAATATCGCGACGCTGCTGGACTTCAAATCCGCGCGAAAGATCAAGGCCGCAGACGGCGGGAACGGCGGCGGCAATGACAGGAAGGGCGCCTCGGGACCTCATGTCGAAATTCGCGTCCCTGTCGGCACCCTCGTCTATGAAGACGGAATGATCGCCGAGGCAGGAGAAGCCGACTCAGCCGAGGCGTTGGCCGACCTGACAACATCCGGCCAGCAAATCGTCATCGCACGCGGCGGAAAGGGCGGACTCGGCAACGCGCGGTTCAAAACGTCGACACGCCAAGCTCCCGAGTTCGCTACTCCGGGCAAGCCCGGCGAGACGAAACACATTCGACTCTCTCTGAAGCTGATGGCGGATGTCGGTCTCATCGGATTCCCGAACGCCGGAAAATCCACGCTATTGCGTAGAATTTCTGCAGCGCGGCCTCGCGTGGCGAATTATCCGTTCACGACCCTCGTGCCCTCTCTGGGGGTTGTCGAACGGGACGAACGCCGATGTGTAGTTGCGGATATTCCGGGGCTCATAGAGGGGGCAAGCGAGGGTGCCGGACTCGGACATCAATTCCTGCGCCACGTCGAACGCACCCGCGTACTGATCCATCTCCTCGATCTCGAGGCCATGTTCATCGAAGGCCGGGATCTACTGAAGGACTATGATGCGATCCGACGAGAGCTCGGACGTTATCGGCCGGAATTGCTAGAGCGGCGGGAGATCCTCGTGCTGAACAAATGCGACCTGATCCATGATGAGGCGCTCGTCAGTCCCCTGATAGAACGACTCGCAGAGCGAGACCTCACACCGCTGCGTATCTCCGGCGCCGCATCAATGGGCCTGGACTCTCTCCTGATCGAGATGTTCGACGCCGTCGACGTGGCCCGGCGCGAAGGCGAAGAAAAAAACGAAAAAAAGGGCGGGTGATGTCTGCGGTCGACATCTGGAAACTCGTTCCCGCAGCGCGACGCATCGTCGTGAAAGTCGGATCGAGCACGCTCACCCGCAACGGGAAAATCCGTCCGGCAAAGTTTACGGCCCTCGCTCGTGATGTCTCCAGATTGATTGAAAGTGGGCGGCAGGTTGCGGTGGTGTCATCGGGCGCAATCGCAATCGGTGCTCACCGACTCGGTTGGGATCACGCGGGCGAATCCATACTCGAGAAACAAGCCGCCGCGGCGGTCGGCCAGATTGGCCTCGTCGAGCTCTATCAACGACGCTTCGCCAAACGTGGCATTCATGTCGGTCAGGTCCTACTGACCCGCGCGGGGCTCGACAATCGCGAGCGATACTTGAACGCACGCCGCACGATGCTCGAACTCCTCAGGCAGGGCGTCGTTCCGATCGTGAACGAAAATGACACGATCGCGACGGAGGAGATCCGCTTTGGCGACAACGACAATCTTGCCGCGACGATCGTCAATGTAATCGACGCGGATTTGCTCGTCATTCTGACCGATGTCGATGGGCTCTACGAACGTGCGCCCGAACCGGGCAAACCCAACGCTCCACTGATTCGAACCGTCGAGAAGGTCACACCAGCGATCCGAATTGCCGCGAGCGGAGCGGGCACTCATTTTGGCAGCGGGGGCATGATTACGAAGCTGGAAGCCGCAACGAACGCCGCGCGTTCCGGGGCGACCACCATTTTGTGTAAAAGCCGAGTAACAGGAGTCCTCGAAAAACTCGAGAATGGAGAGCAACAAGGAACTCTCTTCGCGCAGCGCGAGAGACTGCGCAGCACGAAACACTCGCTCGCGTTA
>JAQBEG010000690.1:0-2516 GCA_032123985.1 Deltaproteobacteria bacterium | reverse complement strand
TCGAGCTGATCGAAACCAAGAAAACGTTCTGCCGGTTCTGTCATGTGTTCTGCGGACTGGAGGTCGACATCGAGGTCGGTGATGCCTCGGGAGCTGGACGGGGTCGAGTCGTCGCCGTGCGCGGTGATCGCGAAAACGAGGTGACGAAGGGGTATAGCTGCCAAAAGGGCCGCGCCGAAGTCGAGCGTATCTATCATCCCGATCGACTTCTCACTCCCGAGAGGCGGGACGGCGACCAGTGGTCGCCGATACCGACTGCCCAGGCCCTCGACGAAGTCGCCGAGCGACTAACCGAGATCGTCGATCGCCACGGTCCGAACTCGGTCGCCGTTTACACCGGCTGCGGCGGACACCGAACCTCGGCGGGTGGTCCATGGTTCGTGCAGCGATGGCTCGACGCTCTCGGTTCGAACCGGATGTACACGTCCTTCACGATCGATTCGCCGAGCCTGACGATCGCCGGGAACCGACTCTTCGGCGGACCGGTTCCCGTCAATCTACTCGACGTGGATCGCGCCGACTGCGTGATGTTCGTTGGTACGAACCCGGCGGCGTCCCATCAACTCAACATGCCTCAATCGAGTCCATCTGCCAGGCTGAATGCAGGACGCAAACGCGGGATGAAGATGATCGTCGTGGACCCGCGTCGCTCGGACGTTGCGCGCAATGCCGACATTCATCTGCAGGTGAAACCCGGCGAGGATGTGACGCTGCTTGCTGCGATGATCAAGGTCGTTCTCGATCGGGGGCTCCAGGACCACGACTATGTGAAGCAGTATGTGAGCGGCGTAGCCGAGTTGCACGAAGCCGTCGGTCACTTCGACCTCGACTACGCTTCGCGCCGCACCGGCGTCGCGCGAGACTCGATCGAAGCCGCGGCGGAGATGTTCGCGACTGCGGCTTCGGGCGCGGCGACGAGCGGAACCGGCCCCCCACATGGCGGCTCACCAGAATCTTGCGACGCAGCTCGTCATGACGCTGAACGCAATCTGCGGTCGATTCGATCGGCCGGGCGGTATGAATCGCAATGAGGGAGCACTCGGCCGACAATTCGGTCCGGACATGGAAGCGATTCGGCTGCCGCCGCCGCCGAAGACGCGCATTCGAGGGATCTCGGCGATCAATGGTCTGTTCGGATCCTATTTCGAAATGCCTACGAATACACTCGCTGACGAGATCCTGACTCCCGGAGAGGGGCAGATCCGAGCGCTGCTCGTGAACGGCGGAAATCCCGCACTGGTTCTCGCGGAAGAAGGCTCGGCGAAGAAGGCGCTCGAACAACTCGATCTGCTCGTCGTGCTCGATCGCTTCCGATCGGCGACCGCCGCCCATGCCGACTACGTCTTTGGCGTCCGCCACCCATTCGAACGAGTCGACGTGTCGAAGCTGATGGATGCCAATTATCCGTTTCCATTCGGTCAGTACACGCCGGCGCTCGTCGACGGACCAGAGGAGACGATCGAGGAGTGGGCGTTCTTCTGGGAACTCGCGATGCGACTGGGGATTCCGCTGCGCGTCGGAAGTCTCACTGCGGACGCCAAGCCGACCGCGGACGAATTGCTCGACGCGATGAACCGGCACGCTCGGTTGCCGCTGGATGAGCTGCGGAAATATCCGAGCGGCGTCGCCTTCGGCGAGCGCCATACGGCCGCTGGCGGTGTCATCCCGAATATGATCGGTCACCCCGACAAGAAGATGGCCGCAGGTGATCCGGAGCTTCTCGCTGAGCTACGCGAAGTGCGAACGGAGCCGGTGGTGGTGTCGGGTGGGGGGTACGCGCAGGACGAGGATTACGGTTTCAGGATGATCACGTACCGTATGAAGGAGGTCTACTGCACGCAGGGTCAGAATCTGCCCTCACTCGCGAGTAAACGATCCTACAACCCGGTGCTGATCAACCCAACCGCGATGGACGATCTGGGCCTGGTGGACGGAGACCCGGTGTGGGTCGAGAACGCAAACGGCCAGGTGGAGGGCTTCGTCGAGGGCAGCGACGACGTCGCGCCGGAGACGATCGCGTTCGCGTTCGGTTGGGGAAATCCGAACGATCCTCGACCGGCGCGCGAGAAGGGATCGAACGTGCAACGCCTGATCTCCGACGATTCAGATTTCGACAGCGTTACGGGCCTCGCGCGGCAGAGTGCGATTCCCGTCAATGTGCGGCCTTCGGATTCAGGCCATTAGCCCGACTCCCGACTCTGCGACGGCCAACCATCAACCATCATTTTCGATCTCGAACGATCGACAGTTTCACGATCAGGAGAAATCAGATGAGTGGATTCGACAAGGACACGACCTCCGACGAAGTGCTCGAGGGAATAGATCTGTCCGGTCGCCGTATCGTGATCACGGGTACGTCGAGCGGCCTCGGTCTCGAGACCGTGCGTGAGCAGGTGCCCGGTGCCGATCTCGAAACGCGAGAGATCGACCTCACTTCCTTCGAGAATGTTCGCGCATGTGCTGAAGGGATCCTCGAGGCGCACGACAAGATCGACGTTCTGATCAACAACGCCGGA